>NZ_JBHILT010000019.1:13238-15520 GCF_042193405.1 Bartonella sp. TT110JLCBS | reverse complement strand
CCCCCCTAACCTTTTAATTCGCCCCTGAAAAGGCTTCACGCCCTCCTACAAGCCTTGCTCTTTTAAGAACATCACCTCTTCCCCCTCCAAACCACTTAACCTACATAAACATCTCATCCGCCCTCAAAAACAACCTCCCCCACACACCCCAATATTCATGCAGCACAACAAGCACTCCCAACCCTTCAACTCCCCCTATCAAAGCTCTTTCCCCTCCTTTTCTCAAAAACATCCCCCCACGGACTAAAAGCAATTCACCAGCCCCCCAAAAACAACTTCCCCTCAACGGCTTCAAAGCGCCCCCCTAACCTTTTAATTCGCCCCTGAAAAGGCTTCACGCCCTCCTACAAGCCTTGCTCTTTTAAGAACATCACCTTTTCCCCCTCCAAACCACTTAACCTGCATAAACATCTCATCTCCCTTCAAGAACAAAGCTTCACCCCACCCCGATATTCATGCATCACAACAAACACTCCCAACCCTTCAACTCCACCCCCTAGCTCTTTTCCCCCCTTTTTCTCAAAAACATCCCCCCACGGACTAAAAGCAATTCACCAGCCCCCCAAACAACTTCCCCTCAATGGAGACCTTCCACAGCATAAATATTCCCCATACTATAAGGTCGTCCTCTTCACTTTCCTTTTAGTTCCAACCTCTAGGCCTTTTAGTTCCAACCTCTAGGCCTTTTAATTGCAACCTTTAGAGGATAGACTTATCTCTTGCGCCTATAGAGAGTACTCTAACAATGTGTTCTCATTGCCCCTAGTCTCCCTTCTTGTGTTCATTCTTTCACAAAAGTGTCAAGCGCGCGCTTGGCACCACCCCTTGAGTTCCATATCAAAGATATCATTACAGTACTAAGCTTATCCATCACAGAAACCTCCTCTCACAAGGCGATATTACCTGTCTCGTAGTTTTCTAAGGCTTGAAGCGTCTCTCCTTATTTCATTTCGCAATAAGGCTTAAAAGAGCAGATGTACATACACTCCACACTGAAAGAAAACCGTAAATTTAGCTTACACGCTAAAACACCAGCCGCTTAAAATATCACTCACTTTAACATTTGTAATATTTGTGACCTTCGTTCTGTCTATCGCCTTCGTTCTTTCCCCTATAAAGTTACGTTATTCAAATTTGAGTGCCTAACAGCACTCAAGGACGAAGATTTCTGTGCCGATCAATCAACAATCAAGCTTTTCTTAAGTAAATTCAACCGGCATAAACACTTCAATATTAAATGCCTCTTCGCCTATAGTTTAGTGATAAAATATAATTGTACTCACAAAACGAATCTTTTATACAGCGGCACGAAAAATTGTACATGCCTCATAATAATAAAGGGAAGATGCGCTACAGACGTAGCAAGTCATTCGTATTATCATTTTAACAAGTACAGAAATCTTTTTTCATTTCATAAAAATAGCCTGAGAAACTGAGTTATTCGCTTTATCAAAAGACAAAACCTTCAAGAAACAAACGAATATCCACATGACAAAACCAAACCTATCAAATGCATCACCAAAAGAACAAAATGATACATCTTCTCAATGGGACTTAGTCCTCGATATCCAAAAAGAAGTTAAGGAAACATTAAAGGCTGGTGTTGTTTCCCTGAGAGAGTTTATATTCATAATTTTTATAAGCGTCTGTTTATACATTTTCCTCTCAATATTAGGCAGTGCGGATAAACCTCAGATGAATGTAGTAACTGCAATCGGGCTGATATGCGCATTAATTCTGTACGGTTCGATACCAATCTTTTTGGTGCTACGGATCATAGTAAAGAAGAAACTGAAAAAAGTAATGAAACAACTAGACGAAGCGGTTGCTAATCAAAATACAATAAGGAGAGAAAAATGACTGGAGCTATAATATTAGGGCGCATTCTAGGGATCATTGTCGGTTGTGCAATAATAACATTATCCGTTTGGCTTGTTTATTCTACCATTAAATATCGAAAATTGTACCGTAAAGCGCTTACAGGACTAAACTTAGCAAATCAAAAATGGAATAAAGAAATTAATAAATAAAAAAATCGTGACAAACGTGGTATTAAAAATACTATAATCCTTATTTTTATATTTCTAAACGTATTTAATGTGATTACCAGTTATTGAGGGCCCATATTGATGGTATGAGATTTTTCATAAGGGAACGTTTGAAACTATAGGCATGATATTATGTGCGTATAGCAAATACAAGAAACACTTCCAACGGCTCCCCCCACTTTAAGCATTTCAGCCGGCGCACGCACCTGACAGGGCTTCACAAGCCCCGCAACA
>NZ_JBHILT010000019.1:11387-13138 GCF_042193405.1 Bartonella sp. TT110JLCBS | reverse complement strand
AACAAGCCTCTTGCGTTTTAAGAAGCCCCCCTTGCCCTTAACGACAAAAACCCACACCACTTCAACAATCCAACGGCGCCCCCTCTTCCCCCCACTTTAAGCATTTCAGCCGGCGCACGCACCTGACAGGGCTTCACAAGCCCCGCAACAAACAAGCCTCTTGCGTTTTAAGAAGCCCCCCTTGCCCTTAACGACAAAAACCCACACCACTTCAACAATCCAACGGCTCAACAGCGCTTCTATTCTTGCAACACTCCCTAACAGAGCTTATTTGTTTAAAGCTGAAAAGGCTTTTACTTTTTTCCACTCTTTGTGCTTTTTTATGTCCTTTTTTTACGAAAAAATTTTTACCTTCAAGACCAACCCTTAACACACCCTAAGGAATTTATAAGGGATATACCCTTGACAAGAATAAGACTTCTTGTTAAATCTCTCCTACTTTTTTTGCAATTTTCACTTATCGTTGTGCTAATGAAGTGGTTAATGCGTACCTTAAGAGTACGCTTTTCTTTTTGTGATCACAGTGAAAAAGTGTATCGTGTGATGTTATCATGCAAGTACGATATCGCAATGCAATGCTCATAGAGTAAGCAGTCTATTGGGGTTGTAATATTGTATTTTCGTGTTTTAATATTGTATTATAGTATTGTGTTACGTAAACTATTTAAACGGTGAATATGATGAAAATTAAAAATTCGCTTAAAGCACTAAAAGAGCGCCACCGTAACAATCGTTTGGTGCGTCGTAAGGGTCGTGTTTATATTCTCAATAAAACGAACCCACGTTTTAGAGCACGTCAGGGTTAATTCTTTTAGGGCTAATTTCTTTAGGTCAATGTTTTTATGCCTACTTTGATTGTAGGCTTAAAAAAATTTTTGCGTTTTTTTGGTTATAAGTCCGTTGATTACAAGTCTAGTATTTGATAATATTTGGTGATTTATCTTTTGGGGGCTTGTTTTTATGGATTCTTCTATTTTTTTAAAAGCCTTTCGATTTTTTCAGCTGCGTTTTTTTTGTATTTTTCAGCGCGCGTTTTTTCTTTTTTTTGTTGGCGTTTTTTGTTTTGTTCCCTCGAGCTATGGGCAAAATCCTCCTTCTCTTCCTGAAGATCGGCCTTCTCCACAATCGCTTTTACCGTTAGATGATCTTATTCCCAATTCTCCTCCCCCTTCCTCAACGCCCTCCGATTCTGATTCCTCGGCGGTTATTCTTGAAGATCTTGACAAAGAGCAACTTTCCCATGTTGATAGAGTTAAGCAGCGCAAAGAAGCAGAAATTTCACGTTTACTCAAAGAGTTGAAATATTGTGCTGATGTTGCTAAAGCGAAAAAGATCAGTCAACAACTTCAACATTTATGGTCCCAATCGGGGAGTGAGACGATTGATCTTTTAATGTCATGGGCTGAAAATGCGCTCAACAGCGATGATTATGGACTTGCGCTTGATTATATTGACAATGCTCTTGCACTTTTACCTACTCATTCTGAAGCTTGGGTAAGGCGTGCTTGGATTCACATTCAGCTGAACGATTTCAAACTTGCCCTGCTTGATCTCAACCATGCTCTTGAGCTTGAGCCGCGCAATTATAGTGCTTTTTTTGAACTTGGTGTTGTCATGGAAGCAACGGAGCGTCCAAAACTTGCTCTTAAAGCTTATGAAACAGCATTGGATTACTATCCACAAATGCGCAGGATTCAAAAGCGCGTGCAAGCTCTGCTAGACGAACAATCACCCCAAGCTCTTTAAGACCA
>NZ_JBHILT010000019.1:0-11287 GCF_042193405.1 Bartonella sp. TT110JLCBS | reverse complement strand
TTCAAGAACAAGACACTTTACGGCATCTTTTCAAACCTAGATAAGACGCAAGCCGGCTTCACATTCCACTCAATAAATTAAAAGCCCCCTGCTTATAACCACACCCCCCACACACAATTGACAGTGCCTTTTTTGAAACTTAGCCATTACCATGGAAGCAACAGAGCGTCCAAAACTTGGCTCTTAAGATTGATGAAACAGCATTGGATTACACTCCACAAATGCGCAGGATTCAAAAGCGCGTGCAAGCTCTGTTAGACGAACAATCACCCCAAGCTCTTTAAAACCATTCAAGAACAAGACACTTTACGGCATCTTTTCAAACCTAGATAAGACGCAAGCCGGCTTCACATTCCACTCAATAAACTGCCCCTGCTTATAACCACACCCCCACACACAATTGACAGTGCCTTTTTTGAATTTGGACCTTTTTTGTATTGCAGGCAGCGTTCAAACATTTCCAATATACTTCCTTCAGAATTTCTCTCATAGCAAGAAAACGCTTCACGCTTGAGTCCTCTTCAGCCGTTTCTTCTTTTCACACCTTCCATCATGGATAAAAAAAATTTGTAAACACGATCCTCAAAAAATACTTTTTGAAAAAAGCTTAAAACATCGCTTAGCGCCTCTGATAAACTGTCATCATCTGTTTTTATTTTTAAACTTCAACCATAGCAGCACATACCGTATCGGCTCTCCTCCACCCCTCAAAGCTGATAAAACAGCCCTGAAATATGGCTTCACAAAGCAAAAACTTCAAAGAAGCAATATCAATTCAACAAACATCCTTGAATAAGAAATATTCCTTTCAAAACTCCTCCAAGCATTCCCACGAAACATAAAAATCAAGCATTGTCCCAAAAGAGCCAGTCAAGCCATTGCCAATAAACCGTTCTACGTCACTCAATCACCCACCCCCACTCATATTTTTTGCTTTTTTACTTTGAATAAGCCATCCATCATACAGCCATTTCGAGCAGCCACCAGCAAGGTTATAAAAACTCTCCTGAAATACTTTATGAAAAAGAAGAGAGCGAGGTTATTTTATCCCTAGCAGAAACTCTGAAATTGTTTTATATTAAGGAGGGTGTTCTGCGCTTCTCGACAGGAAATAACGTATTCCTGAGACCTTAATGATCTCCAAGGGAGCTGTCCCTGATCAAGCCCGTGGGCTTTTTCATATGGCGCCCACCTATTTGTATAGGTTCCCGGGATCAGCTTTTTCCATCGGCTGTTGTGGATCACCCTTTATTTGTATAACTTTTTTGCATAAAAATTTTTCCAGCTAAAATTGAGAGCATCCTTTTACATAAGACCAATGACGATACTCTCTTTTCAAGAAATAAAAATGACGAGGGGCTTTATTTTATAAAACAGACAACACTGACAAAATAATCCCCTCTGTGAATCTGCTTCATCCCTTCGCCCGCAAGCAGCGCAAGAGCGGTTTATCGCACCAAGATACCCCCTATAAAGAGCACACACTTTTTTCATGCTTTTTTTCATGAGTACAGCTCTTGTCCTAACAGAGATTTACAAAACGCCAACAATGGATAAAATGCCAACATCTTATTAAAACAATTGACGAGACAATGACACAAAATCCCCTCTGTGAATCTGCTTCATCCCTTCGCACACAGCAACGCAAAAGCGGTTTATCGCGTCGTGATGCTCTTTTAACAGAAGAGCGCGCACTCTTTTCGCAACGTGCTTGTTGCCACTTTATTGAATACCTTGAAAAGAAGGGAACCGATTTTTCATGCCTCATTTTAGCAGGCTATTGGCCCATTAAATCGGAAATTGACCCGCGTCCTTTACTGGATGCTGTAGCGTTACGCGGTGGACATTTAGCCTTACCAGCAGTTCTTGATTCCACCACCATGATTTTCCGTGCATTTTCGCCCAGCACGATTTTAGAGCCCATGCGTTTTGGCACCTTTGGTCCCAGTGCCGACAATGAGGTTGTTGTCCCCAATAATATTATTGTTCCGCTTTCTGCGTTTGATCGTCACTGTCACCGTCTTGGCTATGGAGGAGGATACTATGACCGTGCGGTTGAAGCTCTTGAAAAACAAGGGCATCAAATGACATTATGGGGCATAGGGTTTTCATGTCAGGAGGTTTCCTCTATTCCTCCGACAGAATATGATTTACAGTTACAGGGCATTTTTACAGAAAAAGGTTTCTTAAAATGTTAAAATGTGATTAAAGCGCCTATGCGGTTTTTATTTTTAGGTGACATTGTTGGTAACACGGGCTGTAAAGCTGTTTTTGAACACCTTCCTCAACTGATTGAGAAATGGCAGCTTGATTTTGTTGTGGTAAATGGTGAAAACGCCTCTGGTGGTTTTGGTCTTAAGCAAGAGACGTATCAAGATCTTTTGATGACCGGTGTTGATGTTGTCACCACAGGCAATCATGCTTTTTCTCACAAAGAAGCATTGCAATATGCCCATGAGAGTGATCGTTTTTTACGCCCTGCCAATTTTTCGAAAGAAACACCTGGAAGAGGTTCTGGTGTTTTTACGGCAAGAAATGGCGCCCGTGTTCTTGTCGCCAATCTGTTGGGCAGCGTATTTATGCCGTGCAAAGTAGAAGACCCGTTTGCAACAGCGGAAAATATTCTGCTTGCCTGTTCGTTGATGGAGCAAGCCGATACGATTATTTTTGACTTTCACGCAGAAACGACAAGCGAGAAGCAATGTTTTGGCCATTTTCTTGACGGTCGTGTGAGTGTTATCGTTGGCACCCATACGCATATTCCCACGGCTGACGCGCAAATCTTAGAAGGTGGGAGCGCCTATTTAACAGATGCAGGCATGTGTGGAGATTATAACTCCTCTCTTGGAATGGATAAAGAAGAACCCTTACACCGTTTTCTTTATAAGACGAAGCAAGACCGTTTTGAACCGGCGTGTGGAGAAGCCACCCTTTGTGGTTTAGCGGTTGAGATTTCAGATCGCACCGGTTTAGCAGAAAAGGTCTCAGCGGTACGGATTGGTCCTCATTTAAAGCCTGAAGTTCCGGATTTTTGGTAGCTTCTTTTAAGCCGCCCCTTTGATGATCGCTCTCCACTGTGCGCCCTTTGGATGATAGTTCTCCAATATTTTCTTTTGAGAACTCTATTTGGCAAGCCGATTTTTCCAGCCCTTCCCAAATCCCTACTAAAAACACCCCGCCCTCCAATTTGCCTAATACAGCAACTTTTCTAGCACAAATAAGTCACTCTTTTTAAAAGGATAAAAGATAAAGGATAAAAATTTTCGTGATTTTTAAAATGATGAGAAGGAGGTTTTATTTGGACATTTCTGCGGGGGGGGGGGAGGAGAAATGTTAACCCCCTTCTCTAGAAAAAGCTTTATATAATAATTTATTATTTAGCAAGAGCCTCTTTAATTTTTTTTTGATTCTAACGAAAATTTAATCTTAAAATTGCTTTCTTCTTTTTAGGTCTGAGCTCTCTAAAACTTTTCAAAAGGATATGCTCTTCTTTACTTGCGATCCCTTCATCACAGTAATACAAAGCATTTTCTTTTGTTGAGAGATCAGCGTAGAAAAAAGAAATGGGAACATTGAGAATATCAGCAATTTCTTGTAAACGCCCAGCTCCTATACGATTAGAGCCTTTTTCATATTTTTGGATTTGTTAAAAAGTCACACCTAACTGACTGCCTAATTTCTTTTGCGACATTCCGACCATTGTTCTTTTAAAGCGAATTTTTCTGCCTATCGAAATATCGTTAAAGTGTGGATTTTTAGCTTTCACTTCAAGCTCCCCTACCGGTTGCGAGCGCCTCTTATGCGTATTCCGAGAGTCTGACAGTACTGAGTTCAGTCAGCTTTTTTTGCTTTTAGTGCTCATCGCACTTGGACATGGCAAAAACTCCCAGAATCCTAGGAAACCCACAAGAGTAGGCTAATCTTATGTACTGAACTTTAGGGGTTTTGAATCCCTCTTGATCGCTGCGTAGACGACCAAAGTCACCCTTTAAGGTATAAAGGAATTGGAGAAGATTAGCAATAAAATTTAAAACAGTCTTTATTTGTATTTTTATAAGAGGCAGATAACCTCTCATTTTTGATTAAATTATGTGTGAACGAAGTGAGCTCTATTTATTGAAATAGGTATAAGATCATAATCAGGAGATGCTAGACGTAGTAAAAACCTTTCATAGGCATCATTAGCAAACAAGCAAAGAAATATCACGATGATACCCCCCAATGACCATTGCTGTTTGGTGTTCATAGGGTGCTGCTCCTGCCGTGTATCCGAAAAAAAGAAAAAATAGGAATAAAGCCAAGCCACCAGCAAAGAAGTTTAAGAAGGCAAAAACTGGTTTACGAATGAATAATAAAATAAGGAAGATTGCGTAAAGCAACCTTTTAAATATCACAGCCAATATTCTACGTATTGTTTTAAATATCCAAACGAATATTCTACGTGTTATGTTGAACACCCCACGCATTATAATTGATAAGATACTCTTTTTATGTCTTAATTTTTTTGGTGTTTGTATTCTTAGCAGAAAGATCGTTTATGACTCCCCCATTTTCAAGCCACTATATTATAAAATATGTATTATAAAAATGATTTATCTCTAATTATATCATCCAAAAATACAACAATACTTTATTCATTTTAACTAAAAACAAGTGCTTTATTAAGAAGAAAAGCTATTTTCATTAGCAAGAGCTGTTAAATCCTTACGTCTAAAATAGATAGAGCGTCCACAACGGATAGGGAGCTCTCCTTGCACGAGAATAATCTGTTCGTCTTTTCGCATTTCTTGTGTTATTTCATGTGGATATATTAAGGGTCTTTGTCGCAAACTTAAATGCTCTGTTCCTTCTATACCTGATGTTCCCAGAGTTATGCTTGAATCTTTCACTTCAATGGTCATTTGACCACATGCCTTAGATATATTTTCAGCAGTTTTAATATCTTTTATTGCGGCATAGCTTACAAAAGCACAATTTTCAAACCATGTCATAACGCCTAACGAACCGAAATAACGTTCTATTTGCTCTACAGACTCGTAAAAAAGCATGAGAGATATGCCATATTTGCGTCCACGATCACGTGCTTCTTCTAAAATGTTCATATATCTTAAAAGATCAGCATTATCTAAAATAAAGAGCGCTCTTTTTGCATAATTACCATTAGCAGCTTCCATAGCTCTGAGAAAAGAGCCAACAAGGACACGCCCAACACCTGGATAAGATTTTAAAATTTTTGAGGGGATATTAAAAAAAACATCGATATCTCCTTTTGTTATATCATTAGTTTTAAAGTTATAACCACTGATAAGATCTGCATAATTAGAGAGGGAAAGCCATTGTATATCTTTTGCAGCAGTAGAATAGACATCTGAGAAAGTTTGCGCCGCCATATTTGTAAAAACGCCAAGGGTTTCACGAATAAATTGGGATGGCGATGAAGCCTGTAAGGAACGCAATTTTCCAATCACAGACGGTTCTGGCATTGACATGATCGTATGAAGGGTTTTTAAATTTTTTTCCTGTAATGTGTATTCATCAGAAAAGACCACATGCGCAAGTATTCCTGTTAACAAATTATGTGCGTGTGATACAAAGAATTGGTCTGTCGAAGTTGATTTGTAGTTTTCAGAAAGAAGGAGTCTAGCAACTTCAACCACACCCGCTTCTCTTTCATAAAGGGGGAGATTTTCATCTAACAGCCAATCTAAAGGATTAAAAGTTTCTGTTAAAGAACCATGGGGGTCAAGAACGTATACTTTTCTGTTTGACAGCTGCCTTGTTTTTTTTACCATTGGAGCGATTTCAGTTGAAGGGTCAAAAACGACCAGTGGACCGGAATATTTGAGACAAGTTGGAATAACATTACTGGTTGTTTTATAACCACCAGAACCAGCAAAAAATAACATATGGGTTGAATCAAAATTAAGTTTGTATGTCAACAATGGCTGTCTACCACCTTTTCCCCATGTTGTTTTGTCTTTAGGATTAAAAGGGACATCTTTAACAATATCTTTGTCGACTCTATAGCGCTCTCCTATGACGACTTCACCATCACGAGGAAAAATCTCTTCAATCTTTTTCATACTCATCCATTGAACACCACCAAAGATCGTATTTTTTGAAATTTTCAAAGGTGAAGCTTTAGGTAATGATAGTTTTATCGTGTAACCAAGGATAACAATGCCAACAATAACACCCCCTAAAACCATCCTATCAAAGAAAGGAAAAACATCCGCCCATGTCATATTATTTTGACCTACATAGGGACTAAGTCTGATATATTCATTTGCACTATAATAAGTTGCAAACAAACCAAAGATGATCATGGATGAAATAATGATATTTTTTCTGGTATGCCTTTTTTGTAATAAGATGAATGAAGAACATGAAAGTGCAATAAGGATTAAAATATCCAGTGGCTTTGATCTTACAAACCAATAAGCATCAGGCGTCGTTCCATTTTCTGTAATGTTATTGATGGTTATATTGACCAAAAAAGCTACAATGATTGAAAAGATGAGTGGCAATGCTAAAAATATAATCTGTTTTTTGTCTAATTTATTGACCATTTTCCCCCCTGCATACCAGAAAAAGCTTCTCTTCCTATTTTTTCGAAATTTTTGAATTTTTATCAAGTTTTGAAATGTAAAGCAAACCATCTTAAGATGAAAGACTTATCTGCCTCTCTAAGACGGGCTTTTATAAAAAGCTCCCCTAAGCTAATTTTTTCAAAGTTTCTTTGATGCTTCACGCGCTATTTTAATTTCTTATTTAACTCTTTTACGACACTGTATATGCTTCTTAACAGAAAAAAACCAATAACAATACGCATTAGTGTTCACTGAAAAAAAGCGCGGTTTATCATGTTGTGCCGTAAAACATTGTTGTTTAGAGCCGTGATATAAGGCATGTAAAACTTTCCATATTAAGTATTTTTAGAGTGTGTAATAAATGGGCATGGCTTGCCCCGTAACGCCCTTTTTAAAGTGAACCACATGAATGGGTCAGGAGTAGGTCACCCCCCCCCCAACAGAATCCGGACTGTTTACAGAGCAGCCTTTAAGTCAGGAATATGCATCCTTTAGAGCGTAGAGCGGGAGGAAATCAAACACAAAATTGCTTTCTGTTTTTGAGGTTTGAGCTCTCTAAAACTTTTCAAAAGGATGTGCTCTTCTTTACTTGCGATCCCTTCATCACAGCAATACAAGGCATTTTCTTTTGTCGAGAGATCCGTATAGAAAAAAGAAATGGGAACATTAAGAATATCAGCAATTTCTTGTAAACGCCCAGCTCCTATACGATTAGAGCCTTTTTCATATTTTTGGATTTGTTGAAAAGTCACCCCTAACTGACTGCCTAATTTCTTTTGCGACATTCCAAGCATTGTTCTTTTAAAGCGAATTTTTCTGCCTATCGAAATATCGTTAAAGTGTGGATTTTTAGCTTTCACTTCAAGCTCCCCTGCCGGTTGCGAGCGCCCTCGCATTGGTATTCCGGGAGTCTGAAAGTACTGAGTTCAGTCAGCTTTTTTTGCTTTTAGTGCTCATCGCACCTGGACATGGCAAAAACTCCCGGAATCCCGGGATACCTACAAAAGTAGGCTAATCTTATGTACTGAACTTTAGGGCTTTCAGACCCTACTGATCGCTGCGTAGACGACCAAAGTTACCCTTTAAGGTATAAAGCAATTTCAGGAAATTAGCAATAAAATTTAAAAACAGTCTTTATTTTATGAGCTCCACCCCCGCCTCTCAAACTCTTATGCTCGCTCGTAAAAACCATGAGATAAAACCCACGTTTATTGAGAGAATTAACAACCCTTTATTTTTGAGATCAAGCCTCCCAAAAGCACACCTAACAACATATCACCCCCTCCCAAAGCCATTTTTGAGAGACATCTTACAGATTTACACTGTGATACGTTGGATTTTTGCGCCACAACGAGCCGATTTTTCTTCTAATCTCTCAAATCCACGATCAAGATGATAAACACGATTGACGATTGTTTCTCCCTTTGCTGCCAATGTAACAAGAGTAAGAGGGCTGCAATCACAAGAGAAACAACAAGCACGCAAATCCGTCGCCATGATGAGGCCCCCCTTGCAAATTCTCTGTTCCATGAGATGCGTTGCTCTCTCGCCCATCAAGCTTTATTTGCGCCCTCAAGCGATTGAGTTCTTGAACATGCATAAAACGATTTTCGAAAACCGTCTCTGTAATATGCGCGATTCCTTCAGCCCGTGTCATGAAAGCATGCCGCCCACACAACAGCCAACCCCCAAGCAACCTCTCAAAGCCATTCTTTGGAGCATATCTTTGAAAGCTTTACACTGTGATGCGTTGGATTTTTGCGCCACAACGAGCCAATTTTTCTTCTAATCTCTCAAATCCACGATCAAGGTGATAAACACGATTGACGATTGTTTCTCCCTTTGCCGCCAATGCCGCAATTACAAGAGAAACAGAAGCGCGCAAATCCGTCGCCATAACGGGAGCCCCTTGCAAATTCTCTGTTCCATAAACGGTTGCCGTCTGCCCATCAAGCTTTATCTGTGCTCCTAAGCGATTGAGTTCTTGAACATGCATAAAACGATTTTCGAAAACCGTCTCTGTAATATGCGCGATTCCTTCAGCCCGTGTCATGAGCGCCATGAATTGTGCTTGGAGATCCGTTGGAAAAGCAGGATAAGGTCCTGTTTTAATATCAACGGGCATAATTTTGGTGTTCTTTGGATTTCTCTTAACATGAATTCCATGAGGTTCTATTTGAATCTCGAGTCCTGTTTTTTGGAGAACTTTAAGCACTTTTGTGAGATGATTAGGATTTGCATTTTTAAGAAAGACATCTCCTCCCGTCATAGCAACAGCCATTGCATATGTTCCCGCTTCGATTCGATCAGCAATAACGCGTACTCTAGCACCGCTGAGTTTTTTCACCCCTTCAATTGTAAGTGTTGTTGTTCCTTCACCGGTTATTTGAGCCCCCATAGCATTCAGGGTTCGAATAAGGTTTGTCACTTCTGGCTCACAAGCCGCATTTTCAAGAACGGTTGTCCCCTTTGCCATTGTCGCCGCCATCAGCATCACATGGGTTCCACCAACAGTGACTTTAGGAAAGCGATAGTGAGCACCTTTTAACCCCTTTAGCGCTTTTGCATGAACATATCCATTTTCGATAGTAATCTGTGCGCTTAAAGTTTTCAGTCCTTCAAGGATAAAATCGACAGGTCGTGTTCCGATAGCACATCCTCCAGGAAGTGAAACATAAGCTTCTGCGCATCGTGCAAGCAGAGGTCCGATAACCCAAAAGCTTGCACGCATTTTTTTCACCAGTTCGTATGGCGCCCGTATTGTGGCTATTTTTTGCGCCGTAAAATGAATTGTTCTTGAATTCACACACTCATCGTTAAACTCTTGTCCATCAACAGCATATCCCACACCATGATTATTGAGAATACGAATAAGCAATTCGACATCGGCCAGATGCGGAATATTTTCTAAAGTGAGTGTTTCTTCAGTAAGCAGCGCTGCAATCATAAGAGGCAATGCAGCATTTTTTGCCCCAGAAATAGGAATTGTTCCTTGAAGTTTTTTTCCCCCAACAATTTGAATAGAATCCATTGTGTTTTCCCTCTTTTCCTTTGTGCCTGCCCTTCCAAAGGATTATCCCCCTTCGGGAAGTTATGCTTTATTAATCGTTTTAGAACGCATTCTAACTATGAGAACAAATTATTGAGAAGTTTGGTTGCAAAAATTTACTAAAAAACATTTTTTTTGCATTTTAGAACTTTTTGCATTTTAGAGTTCTGTTTGTGCTCTTTTACGACTTTGCTCTTTTCGACGTTTCAGGTTTTGACGCAATTGTTGTGCCAATCTTTCTTGACGTCGTTTTGCTTTTTCATCTTGATGATTAATTTCATTTTGTTTTTGTTTTTGATACATTTGTGTCATTGCGCAACCTTTTAAACAGTGTTGAGCTTCTATCAAGCAACTCATAACCTTAAATATTTAAGCATATAAGAAACATATGTCATGACATAAGATACGTTTTCTTGCAAGAATATACAAATGTTCTCTTGCCTATTTTCTGACAATATGGCACAAGACAGCGCAAAGATTGAAAAGGGCTGCGGTAGCTCAGTGGTAGAGCACTCCCTTGGTAAGGGAGAGGTCGAGAGTTCAATCCTCTCTCGCAGCACCATTTTATTTTTCTTTATTTTTCTTCTTTCCTCTTCTCTTTTCCACCATCCTCCATCAGCTTTATCAAATCCTCCATTCTTTAAACCATGGGTTTCAATGGCTTTCAAAACCAATGGCTTTCAAAATCAAGAGCCTCAATGACACGCTTAATTTCCAAAATACTTTGCGAACGGCTTTTGAAATTGACACACCCCAAAGAATATCCCCCACCCATTGCCTCTCTCTCTCCTTGCTTCTCCCTCTTTCCTTGCTTCTCCCTCTCTTTCCTTTCTGTAAGATTTTCCCTATCCTTCTCTTTACCAAGCCTCACTATTGCAACAGCTCTTGTCACTTGAGACGATATAGGCATTTTTATTTTTTCAATATTTTATTTCTTGAATATTTTTCCCCCACAAGCTCACCCTGTTTGTAATATGCAAACAAACGATTTTACTTGATTCAATATAAGAACGTTTGAATAAGAGGACTAAGAACATCTCACACCATTCTGGGCTCTCATTACAATTCAAATTGAATCTCAATAATGAATTATTATAAACTCATTGTTTGAATACATTCCGTTGATACCTTTAGCCGCCTCCAACCCCATAATCTTATCTTTCCAGCCCCTCCTCTCAACGCCTTTCCCATTCTCCCCGCCCCTTAACAAAAGCAAAAACCAAACAGCCCCCCCCTCAATAAAGCTTTCAAGAAGCCACCCCACGCTCTCATATGGCAAAAATCCCATATACCAAACATCTCATATACCAGGCATCCCCATATACCAGGCATCCTATATACCAGCTATATAACAGACATCCCATATGCCAGAAAATTGATAGCCCGCCGTTTCAAAGAAGATCCCTCATTGCCAACTTTATACACTATGATTTTCCACGTGCTCTAAGTCTCCCTCTTTCAACATGCATCTTTTTTACACGAATACTTTGATTGATACGGATAGCGTTATTCCTCTTGCATAAGAGCCCCAAGAGCGAAAAGCTCTCTCCCTCTGTTCTATTGAAATCAATCACCCCTCTTCGCTTAAAGTTCACAAACAGAAAGATCCGTATGGCGTGAAACTTTCCAAGAAAAGCATGCCTTTTAT
>NZ_JBHILT010000171.1:0-832 GCF_042193405.1 Bartonella sp. TT110JLCBS | reverse complement strand
TGAAAGTCGAAATTGCAAAGTTTCGAGATTTTTGGAAAGCCTGTGCAGGAAAGAATGCTATCAAACGTGATTGGCAAGCAACATGGAGAAACTGGGTGCGAAAGGCTATCGAGGTTTTAGAAAAAACGAAAAACACGAACAACAATGGTGGAAACAATGGAAATTACACTCAAAAGCAAAAAAGCATTGGGGAACGTATCGCAGACAGTCTCCTTGATATCGGAAATCGAGGGTATTTTGAAACACATTCATGCGATGATACCTCCGAGCGGTCCGTTTGTTTTGAAGGATGGCAGCTAATTAACGAAACAGCAGGAATCGATTGCTTTAGAGACTGGTGATCAATTGCAAGAGCTCTTCGCAGTGAAGGCGGGTAAAGAGGATATAGCAAAAGCTATTCGCATGCTGTCGTGTGGTTTGAAAATAGCACAACAATCAGACCATGAGGGAATGGCGTTGACCTATGGAATGGTTTTGGAAAATGTCTCTGCATGGTCACTGATGACAGTGGTCAAACGGATTTTATGTGATGAAATAAATTGTTTATCCGATACGTTTTTTCCGAGCACACGAGAACTTGTCAGGTTGTGTCGTGATTTGGAAAACGATCTTTTGAGAAAAGTCAATTTTGTACGCAATGCTGTTTTGAGATTCCGTGAAAAGGAGTTGAAAGAACAAGCAGCGAAAGAGCATTCAACGCCTATAACGCTTGTTCACAAGCAAGAGCTGGAAGAGGCTTTAAATGGCAGTGGTGGGATAATGAAACGCGTTGGGGCGCAGCAAACTAGTGAAAAGTGCTGATCAGGGTACGGTTAGGTATGTGTTTAAAGCG
>NZ_JBHILT010000170.1:425-839 GCF_042193405.1 Bartonella sp. TT110JLCBS | reverse complement strand
GACTTTGAGAGAGGTCTCTTTAAAACAAGTACGTGAATTTGCAACACAATGGCATTCTGTTTTTACGTGAAGGACATGATTCCATTAAAGACCGTCAAAAGCATGAGGCAAGTAGAGAATTCATAAGATATCGCTTTTATTGTCAAACGCATTTAAAGCAATATTTTTTAATAATAAAAATTACCTATTATTTTAGATTTTGTTTATTGTGTCTGGAATAAGATCACTTTTCTTATAACGAATAGCTCCCCAAACAGAATACTCCAAAATATAACATTATTGTGTTGCAAGTTTATGTACTTGTTTTAAGGGAACATTTCTCAGTGTGCGCTTGAGTCTATTTCATAAGATTGCTTGTGAAATGGTATAAAGTACCTCTTATGAATGGTATAAAATCCACACTACCATTATTAA
>NZ_JBHILT010000170.1:0-391 GCF_042193405.1 Bartonella sp. TT110JLCBS | reverse complement strand
CTATAAGCCGGCATTATCATTCTATTTTCCAGCTTTTCATGTTGCTGACAATCTTTTCACTTGAAAGTGTAGAGGTATTTTTATTGCTTATCTTAAGAGTTTTTATGCATATACCAATATCTCTTATGACGTACAACAAGCGCTTTTGATTGATTCATCATAAATATAAAGAAAATTTGCAATAAGCAAATTACATCTTATCTTTTGCATTCAACAAAATAGCGAGTAAAGTTTTCATCTAAATCCAAGAATTTTATTTTCAATAAACCATAAATTATTTACCAATTCTTGATTGAAGTAATGCTTTTTCTTGATAACAAGTCTTTTTTTATAAATGGAGCATTACCTTCTATCCATTTTTTATTTCAAATCTTATTTAAGGATCTAGAAA
>NZ_JBHILT010000169.1:0-840 GCF_042193405.1 Bartonella sp. TT110JLCBS | reverse complement strand
AAAATTGCAGTTGGTAGGGCCTCCAGGAGTCGGGTTCCGACTTTCCAATCACTTTTTTTTTTTTAATTAATTTTGTTTAATAACAAAGAAAGAGTCTAAGTTTTAATTCAGCATGAGTGGCACACAACTTTGGGTGATGTGACTAAAAATTGTCAAGCAAGAAGAAGAGAGTTCATCCTTAAGATCAAGAGGTCCCTAACATGCTCATGTCCTTCTATGTTCAAACCAAGTCAAACAAATCAATCATAAGTTATCACAAGTCAACACTCAACAACAAGCATACACAAACATGCAAACATGCAACCCTCCCCCACACTTGAAATCTACATTTTCTCCAATGTAGAAATGAATGGCATACAACATGATCATGGGGAACATAAAGAAGGACAACGGTGCGAAAATCTTCCCTGAACATGGAGAGTGATGGTGCCGCTCTCACATGGGTGCTAACAAACAAGTTGCAATTGTACACAGAGAGTGATGTGGCCGCTCTCAAAGTGTTGCCTAAAAAACTCCAAGCAACCACACACACCTGAGAAATAGAGGGGCACACGGGTGAAACAGGGAAGCAACAAAAATAAACTAAATAGCAGAAAAGTAAACAAACCAAAATGCCAGGTGAGTATGGGGTCCGCTTGCTACTGGACTTACAAAGGACAAAGTTCAATAACATAACAAACAACGGAAAAGAAAAACAGAAATAACAAAAACATAAAATGCTGAAGATGATAATCAGGGGGTGCCGCCGTCGTCCTCATAATCACTATCTATAGCAGAAGTGCTAGCGATATCCACGAGTGAACGCGGGACTGATCACTCCGGTGATAGTGGCGGGGGTGA
>NZ_JBHILT010000168.1:0-841 GCF_042193405.1 Bartonella sp. TT110JLCBS | reverse complement strand
AATATTTCATTTTTGGCAACCTTTTATTTTGGGACAGACAGGAGTATTAGACAATGCGACAGGAAAGACTAAAATTCTTATTCTTGGCCTGTGCTTTGTGGCTTATACTCTCGTAAAATACTTATTTAATCGCTTTGTAATTAAATATCTTATGCAAAAATATGCTCCTATGGCGATAACTTTGTGCTCACTCGTCCTAAGTGCTGTTGTTATGCTTGCTCTGCTCCTCGTTGCAAACAGTTGGGCTCCTATTATTTTATTCACCGTATTTCATAGTTTTTTTTCTGTTCCTATGACGCAGTTTGAAGCAGAGTTTTTTAAACATATTCAACAAAAGAATGCAAATACGGTTTTATCCATTGTTAGTTTTCTTGCGCGTATTTTGGGTATTTTAGCGCTTGTGCTGATTGGTTGGTTGGCAAATAATGTTTGTATAGAAGCAGCTTTTTGTTTTGCCTTGGTGTGTATATGTTTAATTATCCCGCTTAATTTGGCCTGGCTTTATACTGATAAAAAGTTAATAAAAAACGAAGAGGTCTGAGAGTGAAGATACAGTTGAATAGGGCCTTGCCTGTGACTTACATAAAGACACAGGAAAGAATAGTGTGTGGGTCATCTTATATGGATTGAGTCGAAATTAATAGCTGTCCATCGTTTTTAGTAGAGATGCTTACCGATTTGAATACATCAAATGATTGTGCGGCTATTAGCCAGAAATATCGCGAACGAGCATATCAAGAAGCTTGTGATATTGATGTTTTGCTAAATAGTGGGCGCGTATTAGATTTTGCAAAAAACGCAAGCTTTTTTAGAGTGCGCGGAGGAAATCCTCGATAAAGCG
>NZ_JBHILT010000167.1:0-841 GCF_042193405.1 Bartonella sp. TT110JLCBS | reverse complement strand
CAAGTATTTCTGTTTGACGTACTGAAAGCCCTTCACGAATAATTTTCTCAGCTAAATCTTGTGGATTATCAACGGTTATAAGACAACGTGCATGACCAGCAGAAAGTTGTCCATCCGTTAAGAATTGTTGTACTCTTTCTGGAAGTTTTAATAAACGAAGCGTATTTGCAACATGACTACGGCTTTTTCCTATAACTTGCGCTAAATCTACTTGCGTATAATCATGTTCATTTAGAAGCATCTCATATCCCTTTGCTTCTTCGATAGGATTAAGATCTGCACGTTGAACATTTTCAATAATTGCCAATTCCAAAGCCGTTTTATCGTCCACATCACGAATAATAACGGGTAATTGACTTAAATTTGCACGTTGTGCTGCACGCCAGCGCCGTTCACCCGCAATCAATTCAAACCGATGAGGATGATCTCTTAAAGGCCTTACAATAACCGGTTGAACCACACCGTGTTGACGAATTGATTGTGCCAAATTATCAAGCTCTGTTTCAGTAAAATGACGCCGAGGATTGTGAGGATTACATGAAATAGATTCAATAGAAATAAATCGCTCAGAAAGACTACCGGATTCATTTAATTTATCAAAGCTTGATGAACGTGCAATATTGTTGTTTAAATTGATATCTCCAATCAATGCCGCTAATCCACGTCCTAGTCTTTTTTTTGAGAGATCATCATTCATAATTTTTCTCTTTGAATTTTTAGATTATTTTTTTATATTTTTAAGCAGCAGCGCGTGCTTGTTTTTCACGTTGTATCATTTCTGATGCTAGACGCAAATAAGCTTGGCTTCCAGCACATTTGAGATCATAAAGCAATACAGGTT
>NZ_JBHILT010000166.1:0-844 GCF_042193405.1 Bartonella sp. TT110JLCBS | reverse complement strand
CAAGCTGTTCTGATGTTGCAAAACCACGTTTTCTAGCATTTAAGTTTTGGAAAACAATATCACCACCAGGGATATCTGCTCCACACTCCTTATAAAGGCTAAAGATTTCATCACCACCAATTTCTCCTCCTCCATATTTTTTTAAAAAAACTTTATAAGAGGATGTGAATTGTAAACCGAGAGCTTTCTCCGCCTTTTCAATCTGTAGATCATCTGTTTCATTCTCTTCATCATCTTCACTACCCAAATTGATAATATCATCATCATATTTATTCACTTTATCAATTAATACTGCAACATCAGCTAAGGTATAGGTTTTCATAGATTATTTCTCCAAACTTCTTTTTTCTCTCTTTTCATAAACCGTAGAGCATTATTGCCGATGCTCCTGTCCCCATCTGTCAAAATTTAGACCTATAATACCCCATTTCATATCAATTATTCCTCCTAAACTACTGTTTTCCTGTTCTCCATATCCATTACCACGTTTATCCCAATATTCCTCTCTCTGCTTATTAAACTTTTCTCTCTCTATAAGCGATTGATGTGTTTTGGGATTAGCATGAATAACAGAAGTATATTTTTTATGAAATTCATGGCTCATCTCTGCTATGGGTCCATCAGGCGTTTGCTTTAGGTGATGCAACTCAACAGACCAGCCATCAAACCCTATAGGTGCTTTTCCTGCTTTCATTCTTTCAACATTGGTGCCCCATACTTCTTCCCCTTTTACTGTCCAACTAACCATTTTGTCAGGATCAAACAAATCGTCTCTCTGATAGGCTTTGTTAGTCTGTCCAAATTTGCTATCGGTAAATTTAGTGGGTTTCTTTTTTAACCAAAG
>NZ_JBHILT010000165.1:0-845 GCF_042193405.1 Bartonella sp. TT110JLCBS | reverse complement strand
TTGATCTTCTATAACAAGATACTGTAGAGAGGCATAAAAATTATGCTGTCGATAAAGGCATTGTCTTTCTTTTACTATCTCTTGCATAGCTTGATAATGATTGGTTGCTTTTTGTACCCATTTCTCTCTCGCTTTGTCATCAGAAGAAGATGACATTTTATCATAAATTGCATTAGGTAATCCTTTTGCACATAGGTAATTGTTTTTCACTTCAAGATATTTTGTGCAGCATCATATTGATCTTGGTTGAGTTTTCCTTGCAAATAAAGCCGCCCGATATAGGTACCGGAAAGCGGATTTTTAGCCTCTTCAATCGTCAAACCAAAGCGTTTAGCACGCATTTCTATTGCCTATTTTCCATGGGTGCATGCGATGTTTTTGCTCGTGAGATGCGTCCGTTTGGTTTTCTGATACATCCCCTTTAATCCGTGGACGTCCGCGTTTTGTATGTTTTTTCCCTTTGCTATATTTGTTCAATCAAAATGGCATACTATCATTAAGAGATGCGCCATGATCAGCAGCACCTGAAGCGATAGCATAATTTTGAGAAGTAATGGGTGAAGGGGTAGGGGATGCTGATTGCTTTTTCTTTGCATCAAGCAAATACAATTCGCCTTTGCATTGTGGTAAGACAATCTCTGTTGTGTAACGGTCATGCCCATTTTTATCTTGCCATTTGCGTGTCTGTAATTTTTTTTCTACGTAAACTTTTGAACCTTTGTTGAGATATTGAAGTGCAATTTTTGCTAAATGTGGATTAAAAATCACAACTGAATGCCATTCTGTTTTTTCTACTTTTTGATTGTTTTTTTATCCGTATAGCTTTCAGAAGTTGCCATACGAAA
>NZ_JBHILT010000164.1:0-855 GCF_042193405.1 Bartonella sp. TT110JLCBS | reverse complement strand
CAACCCATCGTGCAATTTGCGGGAGCTTCTCCTGTAAATTCATCTGCGAGAGAGCAAAGAGACAAAGACCGTTCCCCCATCACACACAATCAAAATGTCACAGTGCATGTTAATGGGGCGCGTGAACCCATGGCCACTGGTCGTGCGGTTGCCCATGCTTTGCAACGGGCACGTGCTAATGCGCTGCATGGCGGGACAGAATGAGGGGAGGGAGCCTATGAGAGATCCTTTGATGATGTTAGGACCACATCTCTTTTACGTGGACTGGCTAAATTTCCAATCTTTTGAAGAAGAGTTTTCTGCCTCATGGGTTTGTATGGAGCGTTTTGGCAAGGCACCCAGTTTGCAATTTACCGGCTATGGCAATAATCCCAAAACCATTCATGGGGTTTGGTTTCCAGAAGAATTTGGTGATCGTGTAGCCATTGATGCTATCACTACAACTATTCGAAGAGCAAAGCCGGTCCAGATGCTTCATTGGATCAATGATACCACCTATAGTGTCCTTCTCCATGGACCCGTAGTAATCACCACGATCAATAAAGACCATGACTATATCAGTCGCTCTGGTCAATCCCAGCGCATCCGCTATTCCATTACGCTCTTGCCCTTTTTTAATGGCGGAAAACCACAAGGACAATACCAAGAGAGACAAATCCAAGTGGGACAACCTCTATGAAGATACCAGAAAAACATGTTGTTGTAGAGCTAGAGGATATGAGCCTCGATCTCCTCTGCTTTCACCATGCCATGGCAGTGTTCAGAGACCGGAGGCAAGCTGGTTTACTCAAAGGCTATTTAGAAGCCACACTGGAAGCTAATCCAGAGATTGCCAAATATGGTGTGTTTTTACCA
>NZ_JBHILT010000163.1:0-856 GCF_042193405.1 Bartonella sp. TT110JLCBS | reverse complement strand
GCTGTCTTGCATATTCTTTGGAGTGAAGGAGAGTTGCCCGTAGGTTCCGAAAAGACCAAAATGTATTGTAGATATTTTTCCTTTCTGCGCGACAAGGTTAACAGCTCCTTGTAGAGCAGCATAGCGAAGATGAGCACTGCTATAACCATATCTACTAGAAGTACTACTTATCAAAAAATAAGCTTCCTGTTTTTCCATAGGTATATAAGAAAAAGCCATTCCGTTTGTCTTATTCTTTCCTTAAGACATCTGTTTTTTCAACTAACACACCAGAAGAACTGTGAAAAGAATCCGATAGTTTATATTTATTGGTGTAAACTCTGATGCGTATATCCATATTTTATTTCACAGCCAGAAAAAAATCCCGTATCATATTTAACTGAAATGAACTCGGGAGTAGCGATACGTATTAGAGCTAACACTTCTGCCAAATCGAATCTCTCCGATAAAGTAATCGTCACACTATATGGTACGCTATCTTTTTTCATACATTCTATGTTACGCACCCACGTTTGTTTATATTTTTTACTGTCTAGATTTCTTATCTCTGAAATAACATCTGTGCCTATTTGTATCCCTAAAAAGAACGGATTACTCTTTAATAGCTTCAAATATGGTTGAATATAGATGTGCCCCCCTGTTGCAATCCGAAAATATTTTTTGCAAATGAGACACATACAAGTATATTTATGAAGTAAATCATAATCGAGCTCAAAAGGCTCTCCACCAGAAAGAATAATAAAATCAGATTTTATGTCATTTATTGTATATAAAGATTCAGGCAACGCGTCATCTCTCACTATACATTCCATCGAATACGGACAATGATTGCAGCCCGCACTGCAATTTTTATTAC
>NZ_JBHILT010000018.1:32129-36715 GCF_042193405.1 Bartonella sp. TT110JLCBS | reverse complement strand
CTCTCTCTTTATTTCCAAAGTTGGTGATTATGCTTATGAAGTTGTTTTTATTTTACTGGTCTTAGAATTAACAGATAACACCTTTTTTACAGGTCTTGTGTATTTTTTTCGATTTATCCCTTTTCTCTTTTTTGGCCCTATAGGAGGTTGGTTAGCGGATAATTTTTCTTTGAAGAAAAATATGATCTTAAGTGAAGTTGTTAGATTATTAGCTTCATTGTTTGTTTTTATAACTTATATAACAGGTACGGCACATATCA
This sequence comes from Bartonella sp. TT110JLCBS, assembly GCF_042193405.1. NCBI lineage: Bacteria > Pseudomonadati > Pseudomonadota > Alphaproteobacteria > Hyphomicrobiales > Bartonellaceae > Bartonella > Bartonella sp. TT110JLCBS. The sequence continues at coordinate 36,455 of NZ_JBHILT010000018.1, read as the reverse complement.
TTGTTCTTATTTTTGCAGCAATATGTACAACGATAGGAAGAAGTATTTTCCAACCAAGTTTTCAAGCTGCTATTCCCAGAATGTTTTCAATAAAAGATCTTACAAAGGCCAATAGCATTGCTCAAATTATCATGGAAACGGCAGCCGTCATTGGCCCTTTGGTTTGTTCTATACTGCTTTTTTTTGCAAATAAATCGGCAGTACTCATTTTTGATTTTTGTACCTATTTTATATCTATTATCATGTTATTTAATCTCATGAATTTAAATTCAAGCGAGAATAAATCATTCAATTTTATAAAAATTTATCGAGAAACAGCTTCATATCTTAAATATATTTCTACAGAAAATAATAATTTATTTATTACGCTCGTTGGATCGTCGTTTGCTATTCTCTTTACGGGTGCTATTTTAAGATTTTTAATTCCAGCTTTTGTTCTTTTTGTGGGGGGAGAGGAAAGCTTTGTGAGTTATATTTTTTCCCTCATGGCTGTTGGAACTATTGTTGGTGGTTTGTTATATAGTAAAATTATATTAAATATTACATCGTTGAAGCTCATGATATTTTGGCTTCTTTATGGGGTTATTCTGTTTGTTATGCCCTTAGCTGCAGAAATTTATTTAAAATTCCTTCTCGTGTTAGCATTTGTTCTAGGATTTATTGGTGCCTTTGTGGATATTGGTTTAGTCTCAGCTATTCAATTATATTCTCGTCGTGAAGATTTTGGTAAGAGCTTTGGAACCTTTTCAACTTTAGCGAACTCTGCCGAAGCAATGTCTGGCTTTATTGCTGGACTTTTGGCACTCGTGGGATTGTTAAGCTCTTTTTTAGCTATGTCCGCATTAATTATTTCCACCGGAATTATTGGCGTTGTAAAAATTAAGAAAAATAAAGAGTTAACACCTCTTAACACGACAGTCGATGACGACCATTGATATATTTGATATCTCCATGCCGTTTCTTTTTTCTAAAGACGGTTCGCTCATTATCTTATTCATGAGGTAAAAACACCGCTCTTTGAAGGGGGTGATCTGAAACAAATGAGTGGTCAGTGGTGGAAACTTGCGAGGCAAGCATTTGAACTCTTTACAGACCGTTGTTTATAGAGCGGTGTGGGGTGGTGAACCTTTCCTTGGCTTTGTTCTGTAAATGTGGAGAAGCGTAAAAATGTGAATCTGTAAAAGTGAAGCGGAGGATTTATGGGTTCATATATTGTGCGTGTTTTTTGTCATGATATGGAGGGGTGAGAATGATTGGGGGGAAGTGGCTTCGTGAATGGAGGGGAAATGAAGGGTGCTGTGCGTTGGTTTATGTAATGCAACACACTATGAAAGTAAGTATACATATACTATATGTATACTACATGCTTTACATGTGTTTTTTCGTACTTTTAACATATATATTTTGTGTCTTAAACATAAGCTTTGAGTACTATGAGAGATGGTGGTCGTTTTTTTAAACAAGCGAGAAAGTGATTAACTAATGCTTGATAGTAAAGAAATATGTTGTTAAGGCTATTCTTTGAAAGGAGGCTCTTATTTCTGGTGTAGGAGCTTCTCAGAAGAGAATGCAATTAATAGGGGAGTTAAGATGTCAAAATATTTATTTCCGTTACCGCTTGTATTGGTGGCTGGTTGTGCATCTATCAGTAATTATTCATCAAGTTATGTCAGTCCAAATATTACGCAAGATGATATAAAATTAATTGCTAACGATTTTGTCCGTAATCTTAAAAAACCTTTACCGCCCGCTACAACAACACTTATTGTGAAAAAAATAAAACAGAAGACAACTTTACTCCTGTCTTTATTAATCTCTTGCGACGGAATGGATATAACGTGATCTATACAGATCAACCAAACAAACAGCAAAATGGTGTAATTTTGACTTATCAAATAACGCCAATAAAGACAGGTATCTTGTCTATGGTTTCTTATGATGAGGTTGGAGTAACGCGTTATTATATCCGCACTTATAATCGATGAAACCCCTTTGCCGGTTTGTCTCAAAGAAGTAGATAATGAAGAAATGTGTTTCAGGGGAAGTGTTGGGATTGAATTAATCAATAAAAATTTGCAGATGTGAAAATTACATGTTTAGATGACAATTATTCGTCGTCTCGTTTACAATTTCGGTGTTGTAACGAAGAAAGATGTCGTTTTATCTGTTTGCAATTCTTCATGTTCTGTCTCAGTTATATAGCGCTTTTATCGTTTCTGTCTTATAGAAAATTACTTTCTGTTCTACGGCTCTGTATGCCAATCTAATAGTCAGATCTAAACAATCAAATTCATATGAACTCTTTACAGAAATCTGTTGTTTGAGATTGTTGGAAAGGTGTTTTGTTTTTATCAAATTGTCGCGTGGTGGTTTGGGAGTTTCCTTTGGCTGCGTTCTGTAAAGATGTAAAAGCGTAAAAATGTGAATCTGTAAAATGAAGCGGAGGATTTGTGCTTTGTGAGAGCTTTTATTATGGCATGGAATGTGGTCAGAGAACTAGGGGACGCGTTTGTGAATGGAGCGGGGAAAGCTGGGATGAAGAGGGGTGTTAAGTGCGTTTTCTGGAGAAGAGTGTGTGGGGAATATTTGAGGGCAGGGCTTAATCAGTCTTGTCTGATGACACGGTATTATTTGAGGTGTCGTGATAACCATATGAAATAATCAGCAGGGGAATTTGATAGACGAGAAATCAGATTGTTGCAGACCAGTGTTTGCAGAGCGGTGCGGAGTGGTGATGTGGAAATTTTATTTGGCTTACGTTCTGTAAAGATGTAAAAGCGTAAAAACGGTGATCTGTAAAATGAAGCGGAGGATTTGTGCTTTGTGTATTGTGCATTTTTTTGCCATGGTATAATGATAAATCCATTGAGCACCCCTATCTTTACGCTTCATAAAAGAGCAAGCCGGCACTATCATTATATTTGTGCTAGCTCGTGGGTGTTGGCTACAGCCCTTGGCACTTGAGACGGTTCATAAGAGCCATTTTATTCCTTTCTTAATAGTTTTATACGGGCTCTCCTCGCTTTTGGATGTGCAAGCGAGTGATTTTGATTGATTCAACATGGGAGGGATTTGAAATGAGAGAATCTTACGATATTCGGAACTCTTAATCAGTATCAATAATGCTAAATTATCATTATAAATCAATATATTGTTATTGTATGGAGTGGTGAGAAGGATTGGGGGAAAGTGTCTTCGTGAATGGAGGAGAAAGTTGGGATGAAGAGTGCTGTTGAAGTGCGTTTTCTGGAGAAGAGTGTGTGGGGAATGGCTGTGAACAGATTGCAGAGCTGATGTGTAAAGAGATGTGAAGAGATAAAAACTGTGGTTGGCTTTTATATTCTATGCGAAATTTAACAATTATATTTGCGTCTATATTTGTATGGGGGATATCCGTGAAATGGGTGTGAGAAGCATTGAGAGGTGTTTTTTTAATAAGTGGGTGAATGAGCAATACAATGAAAGCCTATTTAGAGGGGAAATCCTATTTAGAGGGATGCCTATTTAGGAAAAATCCTATTTTAGCTCTTGTTGTTTTAGACATTGTGTTTTGTATGAGGGGCATTTTGCAGGAAAGGTGTTTTGAGGGATGTGGCTCCCTTAAAGAAAAACACAAAAGTATCAAAAGAAAAATATAAAAACTTGACAAGGTAAATGTAAAAAGGTATCATAATGATACAATCGGAATTGTGCGTTTAAATCAGAAGAGATCTTTTGATAAGATTCTGTGAGAGGGGTGGGGATGTCTTTCCAAGATTTTGGTGTTTTTATCCTATTTTGAAGTTTGTTATCCTATGATGTCGTAAACCGGTGCCGTAAACCGTTTTTTTGAGATGTGGTGATATCAGGCGGCAAGGCTTTAGGCAGAGGGGAATATTGGCAAAGGATGTCGATTGATGCGCTTTTGCCTAATCAGAAATTAACCACAAAATTGCTTTTTGTTTTTTCGGCTGGAGCTCTCTAAAGTTTTTCAAAAGTGCGTGTTCTTTTTCGCTGTATGTGTCTTGATCGTGGTGTAAGGCATGTTCTTTTGTGGGAATATCTGCTGTTAAAAGGTCCGCATAAAAAAAGTTCATAGGAACTGCTAGTTTTTTAGCAATTTCGAGCAAACATCCCGCGCTTACACGATTGGAGCCTTTTTCGTATTTCTGGATTTGTTGGAAACTGACACCTAAATGGCTTCCTAACTCTTTTTGAGAAAGTCCCATTGAAATGCGTCTGTGACGGATTCTTTTACCTATTGAAATGTCATTAAAATGTGAATTTTTAGTTTGCACTTCAAGCTCCCCTCCGGTTGCGAGCGCCCTCGCATGAGTATTCCGGGAG
>NZ_JBHILT010000018.1:16763-32029 GCF_042193405.1 Bartonella sp. TT110JLCBS | reverse complement strand
CATTAAAATGTGAATTTTTAGTTTGCACTTCAAGCTCCCCTCCGGTTGCGAGCGCCCTCGCATGAGTATTCCGGGAGTTTGAAAGCACTGAGCTCAGCCAGCCTTTTGCTTTTAGTGCTGACAAGCACTTGGACATAGCAAAAGCTCCCGGAATTCCGGGATACCCGCAAAGCGGGATAAATTTATGTACTGAGCGTTCGGGCTTTCAAATCCCTATTTGACCGTTGCGTGGACGATCAAAAACACAGATCAATTCATAAGGCAATTTCAGAAGATTGGCAAGAAAAATCAAAATAATTTCAAAGACTATAAGATTGGGTACTTTTTAAAAAAGTGCGAAATCTGGATTTTTAGTTTGCACTTCAAGCTCCCCTCCGGTTGCGAGCGCCCTCGCATGAGTATTCCGGGAGGTTGAAAATACTGACACTCGGATCAGCTTTTTGCTTTTAGTGCTCATGGCACTTGGACATAGCAAAAACTCCCAGAACTCCGGGACACCCACAAAGTGGGGTAATTTAACGTTTGAGTTTTCGGGCTTCAACTCCCTATTGATCGCTGCGTGGACGATCAAAAACACAAGCCTATCAGTAAAGTAGTTTCAGAAGATTGGCAAGAACAATTAAAAGATTTGGAAAATGAGAGCATTTTTTGTATCTTAAAAATTGTCTCGTTATCTTCTTATGCCTTATGCTGTAAAATATTGTCATTTGAGGTAGGCTGAGATGGGGGCATTAGAGGCAAGGATATGCCGTCGAGGGACCTTCAAGCATATCAATTTATACGGTGCTTTTTGTGAGAGTGTCTGGATATTTGGAGGGTAGGGGTTATGTCCGTTTCTGGTGAAACAGTATCCTTTGAGGCGTGGTGAGGGGTGTTTTTCAAGTGCAATATACGCGATAAAAGTTGAATTGTTTACAGACTCTTGTTTATCGAGTGGTGGGTTAGTTTGGAAGTTTCGTTTGGCTGATTTCTGTAATGATGGAAAAGCGTAAAAACGTGAATTCGTAAAATGATGTGGAGAATTTATGCTTTTGTTATGGTATGGAATGTGGTCAGAGGACTAGAGCGCGCGCATTTGTGAATGGAACGGAGATCTGAAGTCAATAAGAGGGATTTGTTGAGTAAGAGGCTGGATTATAGTTTACAAACCGGTGCAGGATGGACGCTTGATCCAGTGAGGAAATCTGTTTTTTGAAGTGGAATTGTCGACCCGTACTTGTAAGAATTTTTGCTCTTTAAGGTGTGGTGATCTGAAATTAGTAGGAGAAGCCGTTAGAGTGAGTAGCTGGGTTGTTGATAGACCCGTGTTGACAGAGCGGTGCGGGGTAGTGATTTGAGCGTTTCGTTTGGCTGATTTCTTTAAAGACGTAAAAGCGTAAAAACGTGTATCTGTAAAATGATGCGGAGGATTTGGGCTTTATGTGGGCTTTTGTCTTTTAGGGGGTGGTCTCATTTTTAATTGTTGATTGCTTGTTAAGTTTTTTTGCTGATTTTCATGTCATTTTTTGTGTTTGAGATTTTGGTTTCTCTTTAGTTGGAAGGAACATGATGATGGTAGATGAACATTGTCTTCCCTTACGTCGAAGAGGGCGGAAAAAAGGGGCTTTGAATAAAACAACAAAGCGATTTAATGAAGCTCTTTTGACAGCTGCTGAGCAGGCTGGATATCACTATGGTGAAGATGGGTTGGTGTCTTATCTGCAATATCATGCGCTGAATAATCCCGTACCGTTTTTTTCGCTGCTGGCAAAAGTCTTGCCTCTTCAGGTGACGGGAGAAGCAGGGGGAGATGTCAAAACAGTTTCACGTATCGAGATTGTACCAGTGAAGCCTAAAAATACCGAACCAGAGAAACGTGATCCTTCGGCTACTGAGGCTTGTGATATTGGAAAATGTTGAGCTGAGGCTTGTTGAGGGTTGAGGGATATCGTCTCTTGAACGGGGGTGCTTTATGCCTGTTTGAGAGCTTATAATTGAAGTTGTGGTGAAGGGCCGTGTGCTTTAGGCGTGTGAGCCGTGAAGTTGTTGGGCTTTGGTGGGGGATGTGTGAGGATGTGGACTGGAGGAGACTTCGGTGCATATGGTGTTTTTGGGGCACATGGCTGTCTGGGGGGGATGCATGGTTTTTGAGTGTGGTACGTGAAAAATCCGCTTTGATAAGGGATGCGTGAGAACGTGAAATTTAAAAAGTGTGATGCTTTTGCGGACTTTTATGAGGGTGTGCTTTGGGGGGCTTTAGAAGAGGAACTTGGGGCGGATATCGTGCTTTGTGGGGGACAGAGGCGCGGTGTTTGAGGGGCGTGATGGAGAGGCATGCTTAGGGGCGCATATCATGTGTATGTGGGGTGAGGGGAGCCCCATACAAAAAAGTGACATTCATTGAACATGTGCGATAACGAACATGGGATAACATGTGGGATGAAGAAAAGACAAAGTGTTGCTTTGGAGAAGGGTGCTTTTCATTCAATTGCTCTGGGATAAGTAAACTTGGGATAAAAGGGTGTAGCGCAATTATTGCTAAAGGCAATTATTGCTCAAGTATGAAAATTTATAATGACAACTGTTCAGAAAATTTCTCAAAAAATGGAGCAGAAAACGGCTCAAGTAGCTCTTATCCCAAAGCTTATTCCTGTTTTTACTGGAAATGCCGATGTGCGAGCTGCTTGGGGAGGACGCGGTTCTGGAAAAACACGTTCTTTTGCTTTGATGTCGGCCGTGGTGGGATATCGCCATGGAATGGCTGGAGAACGCGGGATTATTCTTTGTGCACGGCAATTTCAAAATTCTCTTAATGAAAGTTCTTTGGAGGAAATTAAACGCGCTATCGAGTCTTATCCTTTTTTACAAGACTATTATGAAATCGGCGATAAATATATTAAGTCAAAAGATGGACGGATTGTCTATGTGTTTGCTGGGCTTGATCGCAATATCGCAAGTATTAAATCAATGGGACGCGTTTTCCTTTGTTGGGTCGATGAAGCCGAGCCCGTGACAGAAACTGCTTGGCAAACACTTATTCCAACTTTGCGCGAAGAAGGAAAAGATTGGAATGCAGAATTATGGGTCACATGGAACCCATGCCATGAAAATGCAGCCGTGGAAAAACGTTTCCGAAATGTCGATAATCCTCATATCAAAGGGGTGGAAATCAATTGGCGTGATAATCCGCAATTTCCTGAAAAACTCAATCGTGATCGAATGGACGATTTGCAGCAAAGACCAGAGCAGTATAACCATATTTGGGAAGGCGAATATCTCCAAGCTGTGCAAGGGGCTTATTATCAGAAATGTCTGCTGGAAGCCGAAATGGAAGGGCGGATTACCACTGTTCCACGGGATCCTTTGATGCAGGTGAGAATCTTTTGGGATATCGGGGGAACAGGAGCAAAGGCCGATGCTACCGCATTGTGGGTTGCGCAGTTTGTTGGACGGGAAATCCGAGTGCTCGATTATTATGAAGCCCAAGGACAACCTCTCTCAGAGCATGTGGGCTGGGTCTTTCAAAGGGGATATGAAAAGGCTCTTATGGTTTTGCCTCATGATGGCGCAACAAAAGATCGTGTCTATAATGTGAGTTTTGAAAGTGCCCTTCAACAAGCCGGTTTTCAAACCAAAATAATTCCTAACCAAGGAACAGGCGCTGTGAAAATGCGTATCGAAGCCGTACGGCGGTTGTTTCCTGCACTATGGTTTAATCGTGAAACGACATCTGCCGGGAGAAAAGCGCTCGCCTGGTATCATGAAAAGCGCGACGAACAGCGCAATATCGGACTAGGGGCTGAACATGATTGGGCTAGCCATGGGGCCGATGCCTTTGGACTGATGTGTGTGGCTTATGAACAACCAAATGCTAGAGCGCAAAAAAAACCTTATCGCTCTTCTCACCATTCTCAAACTTCATGGATGGCTTTTTAATGAATAGTTCTACAAATTCTTCTTTTAATCAAATCGAAACGCTTGAAAATCAAGCTCTCTTTAAAAAACTCGTGGGATGGTATCAGGATGATATTACCCATGTCGAAAAATGGCGAAAAAATGCCCAAGAAGATTACGATTTTTATAATGGGCGGCAATGGAATGAGCAAGACCTTGCTGTCTTGCACGAACAAAACAGACCCGTGATGACTTTTAATCGTATTGCACCTTTAATTAATGCTGTCATCGGGGCTGAGCGCAATAATAAAAGGCAAGTGCAATTTATTCCACGACAAGAAGGCGCTGCCTTTGCAAACCAGATTCTGACAGGAGCAGCCGAATGGTTTCGTGATGAAGCTGACGGGGAATACGAAGATTCCGATGCCTTTCAAGATGCAATTATTTGCGGAATGGGCTGGACAGATACACGCCTTGATTATGAACAAGATCCGCAAGGAAAACCAGTCATTGCGCGGCTGGACCCTATGAAAATGGTGTGGGATGCTAGTGCTGTTAAGTCTAATCTCATTGATGCTCAACGCTTATGGTATATTGATGAAAAACCGCTTGCTGTGGCGCAGGAAATGTTTCCCAATGTTCATTGGAGCGATCTTCATGCTGATTGGGTTAAATATCAGAGCTTTTTACACCCAACCAGCAATGGAATGACACAAAGTTATCAAGCAGAGGGAGGGGATCTGCTAGAGGGAGAAGAGGCAAGCTGTTATCAACGTCCTAAAATGGTGACATTGGCGGAATGTCGCTGGTTTGAACGCGAGGTGGTTTATAAAGTCCTTGAGCCTCAAAGTGGAAAATTTATCGATTATTCAGAGCAGGATTTCCAAAATTTAAGTAAAACCTTTCCGCATGTTCAAGCAACAAAATTGACCAGAAAAATTGTCAAACGAGCATTTTTGGGCAGAAAGCTGCTCGAGGCGCCTGATAAGCCCTTGGGGCCACCCAATCAATTGGGATGGGAGTGTATTACCGGTACTTTTGATAAGTTAAGCCGACAATTTTATGGACTGGTCAAGCCAACAAAAGATCCGCAACGGTGGGCAAATAAATATTTTAGTCAAGTGATGCATTTGCTTAATAGCCAATCAAAAGGCGGAGTTATGGCAGAACGCGATGCTTTTGATGATGATCGACAAGCCGTCGAGAGTTGGGCTAGAGCCGATAGCATTACTTGGTTGAAAAGTGGCGCTGTCTCTGGCGGTAGAATCCAACCTAAACCCGTGGCACAATTTCCGCAAGGATTTTTCCAATTGTTTAATGAAGCAAAAAGCGCTCTCGAACAGGTGACGGGGTTGTCTTCTGAATTTGTTGGGACTCGCGCTGTCAATCAGCCCGGTATTCTTGAACAACAACGACGACAATCGTCACTTAATCTTTTGGCTTCCTTTTTTGATGGGTTGCGTCGATATCGGCAACGACAGGGAAAAATTATTCTCTATCTTATTCAAAATTATCTCTCCGATGGGCGGTTGGTGCGTATTGCTGGGGATGAAAATGCCCAGTATGTGCCGCTGACACGCGAAATGGTGACGAGTTTGGAATATGATATTGTCGTGGATGATGCGCCAACAAGTCTTAATGAAAAAGAGCGTACCTTTGCACTCATCATGCAATTGCTGCCTTTGATGCAAAATTTTGCAACACCTGAAATTATGCTCGATCTCTTACGCTATTCGCCTTTACCGGCTTCACTTATTCATAAAATTGCGATAAAGGCGCAAAACTCTTTTCAAGAAGAGCAAAATGCCTCAACACAGATGGAGAATAATGTGGGGGCAGAGCAGATAATGCAGATGTTGCAGACAGTAAAGGCTCAACAATAGGGTGCTTTGTCATGCGTGACTTCTGATAAACGCCATATATCATAAATTGCTTATCGATTTTTGTAGTGCATGGGCTCCCTTTTCTTAAAAGAACTGTTTTGTAGGGCAGTGTTGTTGGGAAAAGTAGGGTGGAGAGGGAGGCTTGCCGTCATGTGGGGTGGAGAGCATTGGGGGAATGGTGGTGCTAAATGATGAGAGAGCATTGAGGGGATAAATGCTTATGGGGCTGTTTTATCTGAAAAATTTTATTTTATTGTTAAAAAAAAGAAAAGGCTAATGTCATGGATCAAGAACACTTAACGCCGGCAGAACAAAACCAATTGAAACAAGATTTTCTGGTCTCAACACAAGAGGGAGAAGATGGTGAAATTGCAAGAGAAGAAAAAACTCTTGAAGATAATTTCCAAGGGCAAATGCATCAACAACAGGACTCTTCGCAAAAGGCTGGAAAAGAGGTTCAAGGGGGAGAAGATGCTCCACCAGATCCACAAAAAGACTTTATGGGCTATATGCAATGGTTGGGAAAAACACTCCAAAAACAAGGGCTTTTACATGAAAAACAACAACCTTCTCTGGCTCGCGAAGCAGAGCAGTTGCATGCATTCTATCAACAGTCTGTTGCCGGTGTTAAACAAAAACATCATGATTTTGATCAAGCAGCTGATTTTATTTATGAAACGCGGGCTAAACAGTTGGCAGCTTGTGCTTCGCTCTATCCCGAGATGGCAGACCCCAAAAATATTGATGCGATAATTGGTGATGAGTTGAAGCAGATCTTGCGCGATTGTGCGCAAAAAAATCAAAACCCCGCTGAAGTGATTTACACGATTGCACAAAAAATTGGCTACACAAATGTTCCCAATAACATGGATGAAAATTTACAGGAAAGACACAATTCTGCGCGTACTCTTGCTGCTTATAACGGCTTGACTCCAAATGGGCCAATTTCTTTGGATATGCTTGATAAAATGTCAGAAGCAGAGTTTAGCGCTTGGGTTGCTGATCCTAAAAATAAAGCCGCTTTTAATCGTTTAATGGGTGGGAGAGAATTTTAAAAAACAAAAATGTGGCAGGAGGTGTTTTCTTGCGGGAACGTTAAGAGGCTTTTGGCGCAGGGAATGTGGGGGATTTCTCAAAGCGCGGATGTGGTGAGAAGAGCTCTTATAAGGGGGAGGCAGACGCTAACAGAAATTAGATAAAACTCACGAACAACCTATTCACCATCTGAAATGAAATGTGGTGTTTTGAGCGCCCGGCGCTTTGCTGGGTTTTTTTTTATGTCAAGAAAACTTTTAGAGGATAAAATGACCGTAACTTATATCGGACTTAATGACCCAATGGCAGTGCGCACATGGTCTAAATTACTAAACCAAGAAGTCTCAAAAGCACTTCCAATTGCACCGTTGATTGGAAATGATTCAAACAGTATCGTACAGTTAAAGGATGAAACCACAAAAGCAAGTGGGGATGCTATTAGCTTTGGTTTGCGGGTGCAGTTGCTAGGCGATGGGGTGAGTGAAGGGCAGACATTGGAAGGCAATGAAGAAGCTTTACAGTTTCTCAATGATCGCTTGGCAATTAATGAACTCGTTCATGCCGTGCGTGTCAAAAATGAGGGAACGATTGATCAGCAACGAATTCTCCATGATTTGCGTACCGAGGCAAAAAATGGTTTGGTTGATTGGTATGCAGATCGTCTGAGTATGATGTTCTTCATTCAAGTGTGTGGTTATACCGCAAAAACAATTAACTTTGAAGGACGCACGATTACCCTTAAACCTGTTCATTATGGGTTTAATGCGCCAACGGCACCAACCAATAAACGCGTGGTACGTCCTAAGGATAAAGCAAAAGATGAAGATTTAAAAGAAGGCGATGTTTTTGATCTTAAGCTCATTGATAAAGCTGTTGAACGGGCTAAATTGGCAAATCCTAAAATTAGACCCGTGCGGATTGATGGCGAAAATGTCTATGTGCTTTATCTTCATCCAACCCAAGTGACGCAATTGCGAACCAATACAGATGCAGGGCAATGGCTCGACATTACTAAGGCAATCTATAGTGGAAGTCGTATCAAAAATCCGCTCTATGATGGGTCTTTGGGCATGTATAATGGTGTGGTTTTGCGCGAAGCTGAACATATTACCGAAGGGGTCGAAGCTGGAACCGCTAACAAAGCTGTACCAAATGTGCGGCGGGCTGTTCTGCTTGGTGCGCAGAGTGCTGTGATTGCTTTTGGTAAAGATCGAGGGGCGACACGCTATAAATTGGTGGAAGAACTCTTCGACTATGAAAGAGAATTCGGGGTTGCGGCCAAAACCATTATTGGTATGAAAAAAACTTGCTTTACCTTGCCAGGAAGTACGCAAGGGGCTCAGGATTTTGGCACTATTGTCATTCCAACTTATGGAGCACCCGCTTAAAGCGAATGTTTGCTCTCTTCCCCCAACAAGAGGGATCTGTTGGGGGAAAAATTTAAAATGCTTCCAGAAACAAGGACAGGCTTATGACCACTTTATCCTCTGATCCCCAAAATCTAAACCTTACACATTCAGACCATTCTAAAACTTTTGCTTATATGGTCGCGCTTATTCAAGATGAAATTGATGATACAACAGCGGAATATTCCCTGCAAATTCAAGATTCAATTTTTACGGCTTTGCGTTTGTGTGAACGCGAACCCTTTTTCTTTAATGAAAAAAGAGAAAGGACGTTTAAAACACAAAGTGGTAAAACATGGTATGGGCAAGAAGAAGGGGTTTTTATTGAAGCAGAAAAGAGTTTGGAGGGCGTCTTTTTAGAAACAAAGGAGGCAACACCAGCAAAGTTGTTCTTTAAGCCCTTGGAAATGTTGCATCAACAATATGGCATGCATCCTGCGCTAGGAACGCCGTTCTTTTATACCTGCCTTGATCAAAAAATAGGACTCTTTCCAACACCAGAACATGTGGAAACCGTAAAGCTCTCGTATGCTCCTGTTCATATTGCCGATGAACAGCTGAAAGAGGATGAGAACCCTTGGTTGATTTATGCTTTTGATCTTATTAAAGCACGGGCAAAATATGAACTTTATAAAAATATTCTTAAAGATCCTGAATATGCCGCCGTTTCTTTCAGAGATTTTCAAGAACAGCTTCAAGCTTTGCGTATTGAAACATCGCGCCGGAAAGGTTCGTCAAAGATTCACCCAATGCGTTTTTAAAAGACTTTTTTCCAAATCGTTTATGGTTGGCGTTGAAGGTTGGTTTGGCACTGGTGGCTGGTTTGTCCCTTATGGCTGGATACGCCGTTGGGTGTTGATGGTGAAGGGCTGGTGGATGGCGTTGGGGGCCATTATTGATGGTATCGTTTTTTCGGTGCGTTAAACAACCTAAGGTTGTTTGTTTTGTTGAATTTTATGCCTTTAGAGTTTTAAGAGCTTTTGTGGTTTTTTATCCATAAGCCTTGGTGTTTTGAATGGCACTGGGCTCTTCAAAGATTTTATGGGGGTCTTGATGGCTCTTTTCCCCGTCATTGTAGGGGGGTGATTGCGGGCAGTTGATTTTGGTTTGGCGCTGGTGGATGGCGTTGGGGGCCATTATTGATGGTATCGTTTTTTTGACGCGTTAAACAACTTACGGTTGTTTGTTTTGTTGAATTTTATGCCTTTAGAGTTTTAAGGGCTTTTGTGGTTTTTTATTAATAAGCCTGGGTGTTTTGAATGGCACTGGGCTCTTCAAAGATTTTATGGGGGTCTTGATGGCTTTTTTCCCAATCGCTGATTATCGACCCGATGTGGCGGATATCAATGGAATTTTTACCGATGAACTTGTTAATGTGCTCCCGGCGGATGGCTCCTATATCCCTATGCCAAGTTTTGAGCCTTTATCAGAGCCTTGTCCCCAGCCAATTTTAGGCACTCTTGCGGTTAAAACAAAAAATGGAGTTTCTATTATTGTCGGGACAAGAGAAAAAATCTACTTGCTTGATAATACAACAATGAACTGGAAAGATATTAGCCAAAAAGGAAAACCTTATCTGGCTAATGTTGATGCTCCGTGGTCTTTTGCTTTGTTTGGTGATTTTATCATTGCGGTGAATGCCAATGATAAACCACAAGTGATTGATATTAACCATGATAAAACATTTAGAAATTTAGGAGGAAATCCACCACAGGCAGGGATTGTTCGAATCTGGGGAGATTTCGTTTGTTTGATGAAATTAACCGAGTATCCAAGACGGGTTCATTGGTCTGGATTAAATGATGCTGAATTTTGGACCGTGGGGAAAAAAAGTTGTGATTATCAAGATTTTCCTGATGGCGGATTCGTCCAAGGGGCAACGGAGACAACAAATCCAATTATCTTTATGCGTTCTGCAATCTATGCCGGTTCTTTTATCCCTGGCTCTAAGATTATTTTTAGTTTCCAAAAAATCCACGATAAACGAGGCGCAAAAAATGCTGAATCAATTGTTTGTAGAGGCGATTTAGCATTCTTTGCCGATGAGGGCGGGTTTTATCAAATAACAAATGAGGGACAGATTATACCCATTGGGTTCGAAAAAGTCGATCGAACGATGACCGCAAAATCAAGGAAGGATAATCTGTACACTCTATCTGCTGCTATCGATGGGGTGTATAATCGTGTTTATTGGATGGTTGATTCTGATGAGAATCTTCATAAACGTATCTTGCTCATTTATGATTGGGGATTGCAAAAATGGACAAAAGCTCTCGTCGATATCAAAATGATATTGCCTATTTTCTTAGCCGGAACAACCCTAGAAGGTCTTGATTTTGTGACTAAGAATATTGATGACTTGTCCTTTTCTCTTGATAGTAAAGCTTGGAAAAATGAATCGCCTATTCTGGGGGCATTTGATCAACAGGGGAGACTGGGTTCGTTTTCTGGGGGTCCTATGGCTTGTGTCGTGACATCACAAGAAATGGGGCAGACAAATGGCATGATAACACGGGTGAAAAATATTATGCCTCAAGTCAATAGTGGAAAGTTTTATTTGTCTGTGGGAATGCGCTTTCGACAATCTCTTGACGAGGAAACTGTTTGGTTGCCAGAAAAACAGCCCTCTTATAATACTGGACAAATTCACTGTCGTGCAAGGGCACGGTTTTATCGCTTTAAATTGCGTATTCCTGAAGGGGTGAATTGGACTCATGTCACTGGATTTGATGTGGAATTGACGCGGGCCGGCATGCGATAGGCATGCCCTTTTATAATACCATGCGATAGGCATGCCCTTTTGTAATATCATGCGATAGGCTCAAACCTCTATTATTAAAGAACAAATGCCCCATAGACTTCCCAAGCCTTTAGAAACAAAGGCACAATGCGATATGCTGTGTCTTTATAATATGAAGAACAAGGTGGTGCGTTATGTTTTATGCTTTTCTGAGATAAAGGAAAAATAGGCTGCACCATGGTTTATTTTTATAAAGAAGAAAGTTCCCTCTTTGTTGTGACAAAGGGATGATGGGGCTTTTTTTCTTTTATTGTGCGGGGGGCATGGAATGCGTGAAATGCGTAGGGGGATGTTATTTGAGGGGAGATGAGTGATGAAGCTAAAAGAGCTAAAATTATGATGCAAGAGAGTCAAGATTTATATTCTGCTTATCTGACAGAGCAGTGGCCATGGGAAAAAATAGCTCCCTATCAAGAGGCTCTCAATGCTGCATTGAAAAAATATGCTCAGCGCTTTCCGGATGATGTTTGTTTGGAAAAAATCGCTGAAGAAATCGCTACAGGACAAGCACAGTTGTGGCTGGTCTTAAAAAATAAAATCCAATTTAGTGCTTTTGCAATTACCAAAGTTGAAATAACCCATACGGGAAAAAAATGCGTCGTTCTCTCTGATCTTGCTGGAGAGGGAGGACTGAAATTGGTCAAGTTGATTGATGAAGTCGAAAAATGGGCGCGAACAATCAATGCTGAAGAAATGCACATGTTTGGAAGAACTGGATGGGCGAAAAAGCTCGCTCATCACGGATATTCTCGTAATCTTATTCAATATAGAAAGGTTCTGAACCCATGAGTAGAAAAACCACACCTCAAGTGCAAACAACAACACAAACAAATGCTCCACCTGCTTGGGTGGCTGATATTCTTAAACAAGCCAGTGCTGATGCACTTGGACTTTATAA
The DNA here is from genome assembly GCF_042193405.1 of Bartonella sp. TT110JLCBS. NCBI lineage: Bacteria > Pseudomonadati > Pseudomonadota > Alphaproteobacteria > Hyphomicrobiales > Bartonellaceae > Bartonella > Bartonella sp. TT110JLCBS. The sequence goes on along the minus strand of NZ_JBHILT010000018.1, from coordinate 20,134 downwards.
TAAAGGAATTGGCGGAAACGTTTATCAGGGAGACAGAGTCGCTGGTCTTAGCAATATGACAAAAAATGCGCTGACCGGTTTACAACAAGCAGCAGGGCTTTATAACAATCCAACGGTAACGCAATGGTTGAATGCCCCAACCAACAGCGCTACAAATCTTTCCGGTATGGCTAAGGGAAGCTGGATTGGAAGCAATAGTAAATTTAATACTGCATTGCAAAATGCTCTGAATAAAACGTCCGATGCGATTAATCAGTCGATGTCGGGAGCAGGACGTTATGGCTCTGGGGCTCATGCTGGTGTGCTCGCTGATGAGTTAGGCGCTTTGGCAACAAATGCTGCAGCACAGCAATATAATCAAGATATTAACAATATGATGAATGCCAACCAGATGATTGATCGCTCTCAGAATGATCAAGTTAATGCGGCAAATAGCTATTATCAAGGACAGAGTAACGTGCAAAGCAATGCTTTGAAAGGGGGCATGATTCAAGATATAAACCGTCAAAATGTCTTAGATGCTGAACGCCAAAAATGGTCAGAAAAAGATAATCAAGATTGGAACCGATTGCAAAGCTTGTTACAGGTAGGGACACAGGCTGCTGGAAATTACGGAACGACTTCAGGAAAATCCACGACAATGCCTTCTGTGACAAAAGATCCATTGCGTGATGCGCAGCAAGTGCTTGGATTGGTCGGAGGAATTTTAGGGCTTTGTGATGTGAGAGCAAAAGAAAATATTATCCCTGTGGGGCAGAGAAAGGGATATCCACTTTATACCTTTAATTATAAAGGAAATCCACAACGTTATCAGGGCGTTATGGCGCAAGACGTGTTGCGTGTGAACCCTGAAGCTGTTTATGTCAATGCAAAAACAAAATTATTGCATGTTGATTATGACAAAATAGGCCTGAAAATGGAAAAAATGAAAATGGAGAAAATACCGGCATCTAAAAATAAAATTGCGGCTTTCTTTTCTTCATTTTTTGCTCGTTTTCCCTTTTTGAATAAAGAGTATCTTCTATGAGTTCGATTTATGATTGGTCAATTGTTGCATCAGAAAATGCTTATGTCGACGAGAATATAAACTGGGCAGAAGGGCAACCGCCAAGCACAGTCAATGATAGTGCTCGCGCTATGATGCAACGCATCAAAGAATATTTGTTGGATAATGGGGGCGTGATTGAAACACAGTTTACTGTTGATGTGAAAAATGAGAGAACGTCACTTCGTTTGGCAACAAAGTCTTTTTTTGAGACTTATATGGATGGCATTGTTGTGCGCTTTAAAGCACAAGGCGTCAACAGAGGAATAACAAATATTTCTTTAAATCAATTGCCGCCAAGACCAACTTATATGGCAACGCCAGAGGGTATTATGCCTTTAAAGGGCGGGGAAATTCAAAAAGGGGGGCTTTATGAAGTCGTCTATACGCGTGATATTGCCGGAAAAAATGCTGATGGCTGGTTTTTAACCAATCCTACTATAAAACTTCCTGAAATTCCGCCCTTTCCTCCTTTGCCTGAAACTTTTTCTTCTGGATTTATCGGGACTTTTGCTACAGAAAAAATACCCTCTGGATGGTTACTGTGTGATGGTAAAGAATATTCGCGAAGGAACTATGCTAATCTCTTTGCTGTTCTGGGAGAAACATGGGGAAAAGGAGACGGGAGAACAACATTCAATGTTCCCGATTTGCGTGGAATGTTTTTACGGGGGCTCGATAGTGGAAAAGAAATTGATAAAGGACGTCGCTTGGGAAGCCGACAAGAAGAGTCTTTTAAATCTCATACCCATGAAGGAAAAACAGATTCAACAGGTAACCACCAGCATAGTTATCCAATGATTGAAAAGGTAGTTTGGGATATGAATCACGGTGAATATTATAGAAATCTGGCTCAAATTTACAATAAAAATTTGTTGACAGGTCCTGCGGGAGAGCATGAACATAAGGTCTTGTTGCAAAAAACAGGGGGAGATGAAACACGTCCTGTCAATGTGGCGGTGGTTTATGCTGTCAAAGCCTGAGAATGAAAGCTGTGTGAGAGAAAGATAAAAATGCTTGCAAAATGTTTGTTATGAAAAAAAGTCTTATTGAATATATTGTGTAGAAAGTTTTGAGGCGCTTTAGAAAAAACTCAATTCTCTTTATTCTTTTATTTTTTGTGCTGCCTTTGTTGGATGTCTAAAGGTAAGTTTGCCTATTGTTCTTTAGAGGATCAAGACAGTGATTATTGAAGGTAGAGGGAGAACAAAAAAACTTTCTTTATTCATGGCGTTTTTTACTGAGGAATAAAGATTTTATCCCAAATGCCTCTCTCTTGTGGTGTCGTGATCCATTATTTCAAGTGCTGGGTTTAAACCGCTGCTGTGCGATGACAAAAAACCCATGGGTAAATTTTATCCTATTATACTGTAAAACATCGTCATTAAAACACTATTATTGAAGGTGGTGATATCAGTAAGATAGCTTAAAGTATTTAATACATTAGCAAATGTTCTGGGGAGGATTTGCTCGTAGAGTTTTCATGCAAGTGAATCATATAAGTGAGCAGCAGACGGAATCCTTTCAGAAGAGTTGGATTGTTTACAAACCGATGTGGGCTAAAATCTTCGTCCTTTTAGGTGCGGAAAGAGGTCAACGGATATGTTTATTTAAAGCGAGAAAAAGCAAAATGGAGCGCTTTCTTTTTTGGCAAAGCGTGTAGGAAAAAAGGGCTCTTTGCTTTCAAAATGGGTGCACTGTTGGCAAGAGCAGCAGGTTGGCGATGCGTTTGTAGTACATGGTGAGGCATTGAACCCTCTGAGATGGCATTTTGTGCTTATCAGGCAACTTCTTGAAACGGGATGAGAGTGATACGAGAAAATCTATAAGACAATAGTTTATCCCGTTGTGTTGTAAAATACCATTGTTTGAGATGCGGTTAAAATTTTATGCATGGGGTGTTTTTCGTCTGTGTGTATTCCTAACGCAGCATTTTTTTGTAGAGTAACTCTGGACAGGGGATACATTACAAGGATGCGTTTGAAGGGGGAAGCCAAGTCAAATCTGTTAGATAAGAAGCCAGATTGTTTACAAACCATTGTTTATTGATTGCCATTATTTAAAGACCGGTGTGGGCTTTGTCCTTTTGGGAAAGCTGACACAGCATGCAAGGTGACATGCATTTCTCTTTGGTTTTAGGTGGTAAAATCATCATTTTAGGTGGAAAACAGAGTATAATCTAAAAAAATACCTTGTAAAAATTTTCGATGAGGAATTTTTTTTCAAAAGCTTTTCATATGGTTTTCTGAGGTTTTCTGAGGTTTTCTGAGGTTTTCTGAGGTTTTCTGAGGTTTTCTGAGGTTTTCTGAGGTTTTCTGAGGTTTTC
>NZ_JBHILT010000018.1:10855-16663 GCF_042193405.1 Bartonella sp. TT110JLCBS | reverse complement strand
TGAGAAATGCAAGAGCCGTACAACGAAAAAAGAGATGCAAAGGCCTTAATACGTGTTTAGCTTATCAAAAAGGGGGATATAATGGCACTTTTTCCATTTTCTATTGCTGATATTGATGATCCGGAATGTATTCGTGTGGTTCTTTATGCTAGCGGAAGAATGGGACATGCTCCTTTAAACGCATTGTTGAAGAAAGCATATGAAGATATTACAAAAATTGCAAAGCGCATGGATGCTTTAGAAAAAAAATTAAATGCTCTAGATCTTACCAATGTCGAACAGAAAAAAAATGAGAAAGAAGAGAAGCAAGACAGTATTAATAGTGTTGTGAGTGGTGGAATAACGACACCAAACAGTTTTGTGAGCGCACCAGAAATTAAAACAGAATCATCGTCCGTTGGAGACATATTTTTTTCTCCAATATACGAGGCGCCAAAAATAGACTACAGCTCTTTTATTTCAAAATTTACAGCACATAAGCCGCTAAAAATACACAGTAGTGTTGCTCAAGACATCAATGTTGAGCATTCTGGAAAGATTTCTTCTTTGTTAGATAAGGAAAAATAGAATAGAGTGATCATAACAATATGTATGGGGTGAAGCTATAGATCAGATAAACCTAATTTATATCTTCGGTGGAGCCTGAAATTGCACTTTGTTTGAGATGTTAAAAAATGGTAAAAATTGATAGAGAAGCGTTGTTGCTGGATAAGTTGATCATGCGTTGTTGGGGAGAGTAGGGCGCATATTGAAATCTAAGGGTAAGTTTTTAAAGCCTACAGAGTAAGGAGCTATGCCCAAATAGAAACGCATGGCAAAAGAAGCTTTAAAAAGATAAAAAATCTTGCAATCATTTTAAAAAGCTTTTGGATAGAGCGTTTGATGATTTTAAATCTATAAATAATTTGCGGTTTTTACGCTTTTTAAAAAGAGAAAAAGTGCAGTTCATCGCAATTTTAATTTGTTAAAAATCCCATAAAAAGAAAATGTTAATTGCCAAAAGGACAAAAGCAGAAAAATGCCTATACGAAAATCATGCGTATCGTTGTGTCTTTTCTTATAAACGAAGAGAAATGCTATACTGTTTAAGAAGACTTGAAGGCTAAAGGTTCACTTGTTTTCTTGTCATATAAGATGGTATAAGCGGTTGTTTGTCTTATCCTGCTTATGCTGTAAAGGCTGTCCTTTCAGGTGTGATGATATAAGGCAAGCCTCTTTGTAAGAGCCTCCATGATACAAAAAATGTTTTTTAAAAGGCGTGGCAAATATTTAAGGCAGGCTTATTTGTTGAGCTTTAAGTTTAAGTCAATCACATGTGAGAAAGCCAAATGGACACCGCTCAATCCGAGCTGTTGATAGATCAGATTGGGTGAAGAATCTTCATCTTTTGAAGTGGTGGATGAAAGTCAAGAAAAACCAGCTTTTACAAGCGTAAAAGAACGGGGCTTATTATAATTATGGACTTAAATCATGTGTGTTTTTTCATGGATTATATTGAGATAAAGCTACAAAGTATGTTGATTTATTTGATACGTTTTTATTTTAGAAAGTGCATTGTTGTAAACAACTCTTCTCAATACGAATGTATCATTATTTATACTCTTTTTGGATATTTTTATAAATATAATTAAAAAGCTTGCAATACTATACGTTTTGTGTATAAGTATTTATTACTGATTTCTTTTGTATTTTATTTAGTTATATCTCTATTCATAAGCCGCGCCTTTAAATGGCGCGGCTTTTTTACTTTCTAATAACAGGGGCGCTATATATTTGTTATTGAGATGGCTTTGGATATGTTTCTCATTATTGTATTTTGTGATTTCGTTTTGCTGTGAAATCTTTAAATTCTTGTGTGTTTTATCCCAATAGGGAAGATTCAAATAAAAATGCAGGCGTCTGGGTTTGGTTTCTTTGCTTTGGTTGGGGAGGCGTTGAATAGTTAAAGAATCTTTGTGACTGTTTGACGGAGAATGATATGAGGTGAAGCATAAAATGGTGGCGCATTTGAAGGGCCATTATCATACATGCCAGCATGGTCAAAAATGCAAATGTGTCTTTAACAGTGTTTGTGTGGTGAATAATGGTCAATCCATTGAGCACTCCCATCTTTACGCTTATGTAGAGGCAAGCCCGCACCATCATTGTATTTGCTCGCTCCCAATATTACGACAGCCTTGGTTCGTGAGACGATTCATAAGAGGCATATGCCTTTCTTATACAGTTTTTAATCCACATACCAGTTCCACTTGTAACTTGTAAGCAACATGGTTTTGATTGTTTCAATAGAAAACAAACTTCGGATGAGAGAATCCTATGGTGTTCGGGTTTCTCATTCAACATGTAAAACAATAAATATTCTTTATAAATCAATATGACATGTCTTAACGAAGACGAATTGTTTATAGATCCGCATGGATGAAGAATCTTCGTCTTTAAAGGTGATGAGAGAAAATCATCAGCCCTATTTTTTCATAAAGGGCATGAGAAAAGTACTTTACAAGAATTTTATACGATAAAAATTATACGATAAAAAAAGAGGGGCTTTTGACATAAGAGTCTTGATCGTTTGTTGCTATAACCTGTATTGTATACACAAATACTTCTATCATTTTTTGCTGTAAAAGCTTCTCTTGGGATGTTAAAGGGTACAATCTTTATGGAAAAAAGAATCCGAGCAAGACAAAAGGCTTATTTCAAAAGATTATATCGCAAGATTGCTTTTGTTTGCATAATACTTTTTTGTATAGTGTTTTTGTGTTTTGTTGTTGCTAAGGTGGTTAGTTATTTTTCTTCTCATAAAAAAGTAACACAACAAGCAGCCGTTGAATTGGTTATTCCTGTTTTTGATCTGCGCGTATATTGCAAGGAAATTTCTGCTTCCGTTATGCCCGATATGAAAAGAGAAGTTTATCAGCATTGTCTTAATTTGGAAAGTGAGGCCTATTTTGCTATTCGTGAAATGTGGGATAAGCTTTCTGATAGTGCTAAAAAACAATGTTTGACGATGGTCCGTCCTGGGGATGGAAATTATTTTCTCTTACGAGACTGTTTTCTCAATGAAAAAGAAAATAAAACAGGCAAAAAGCGCAATTACTTTTAAGTTTTTATACGGAAAGTTAAAAGGAAGCGAATTTTTATAAAAAAAAGCCTCTTAAATGACTATCTGCCTCAAGACCAATAGCAACCTGATTTATTTATCTTGTTATATCGCACTTCTTATTTAAGGTGTGGCGACATAAGGTATGGATGCCGCCTTGAAATGTTTAAAGGGGCGTGGTGGAGTTTCAGAAGGATTTGTTGCGCTTTTTTAAGGGAAGAACGAGTGTGGGAAATCCATTTCGTAATGGTTCTGGTGAATGGTATAATCCTCATGAAATGTATGAAATTTATAGAGTATGTTCATCTTTATGGTTTGAAAAAGAGTAAGCCGGTACTATCTCACACTTTGCTTGCTCCCAATGGTGTCTCTCGACAGCCCTTTAGCCTTAAAGACGGTTCATAAGAGGTACTTTAAGTCTTTTTTATTGTTTTTACTCCACGCAGGTTTTCCCACGTGTAACATGCAAGAAAAAAAGATTGATTCAACAGAAAACAGATAGAAAATGAAAAATCCTACGGTATTAAGTTTTCTTACTTAACACAACAAATATGAATTATCATTATAAACCAATTCACTGTACGAATTTTATAAGAATTTTTATTGTTGACAGACCAGTGTGACTCGAGAATCTTCGTTCTTTGAGGGGGTAAGTCAATAGACGTGACAAAATGAGTAAAAAACTTCCTTTTATAAACATTCAAGGCTGCTTCATGCGTAAAACGCTGTGCTAGGTTTACAAATGTGCTTGTTTTATAATTCTAGTTTTCTTTATCAGAAAAGATAAGAGAGTAAATGCGTTAGGCCATTCTTATTGATAGGCTTTGAGGAGGGGCTTTTTTTGAGAAGAAGCTGATTTTTAAAAAAGTGTGACATATTGGTCAGTTTTTTCATAATTTTATATTTTTTTGTATTTAAGTATTTTGTTTTTAAGCTCAATTTGTTATAAATAAAGACTGTGATTAACTTAAAAAGTCTATGGGTTAAAATAGAAATTGATAGTATCGTTGGCTTATTTAGGAAAGAAGATTGATCTCTTGGTGATTATAGGGCTTGAATAATACTTCATGTTAATCTATCTATAAAAATCAAGAGGTTTTGTGAGGCGATCGTGGATTATCGCTCGCAAGGGGTTGCTTTAGCGATGAAGAGAGGCTATATTTATAAAATAAAGAGGTTCGCGCAGTGACTCGTTGGGATGGACGTGCTTGAGAGTTAAATGCACGAGGGGGTAGAGAATATCGGCGTTTTTAGGAGCGGTGGTTTTAGAGCAAAAAAGGAAGCTTCTAATACTCTCTGGCAGGATTTTTTTCTTTGTCAGGTGTGTTATATGTGTGTTTTCCTTTGTTGTTTTCCACAAGATAATTATTTTTTTAGTGAAATATGGTTTATTTTAAAAAAAACACTTGGCATTTTACGTGAACATCATTAGGTTTCTGCTGTTTGACAGAGAAAAAGGGAATTTTTGATTTACGATTTCCCTGCTGTTTTGTGATTTTCAAGAAAATATATGCTTTTATCAATATCAGTAGGGTTCGTTTGAGTGAAATAAACGCGGATAGCTTGATAATCGTATGTTAAACATGATTAGCATTATCAAAAGATAATGCAATGAGGAAGAGTCAATTAAGACACACATAAGACAAACACTCCAAAAAGGGATAAAGATGAGGCCACAACAAAATAGACGGGTACGCGGTCGCAATAATAACAATAATGGTAATAACAATAATAATCGTCGCGGTCCTAATCCGTTGTCTCGCAATTATGAAAGTAGCGGTCCGGATGTTAAAATTCGCGGGAATGCTCAGCAAATTGCCGATAAATACATAAGCCTTGCGCGTGATGCACAAGGTGCAGGTGATCGTGTTATGTCGGAAAATTATTTACAACATGCCGAGCACTATTTGCGTATTATTTTAGCAGCAGCTGGGCAAATGTCTCAATCGCCTCGGCGTGATGAAAATCGTGGTGATGAAAACGAAAATCGTGATGAAAACAATGGACAAGAATGCGGTGAAATAAATCTTGACGGTGAAAAAAATGATACTGTTGAGAGTGATACAGATGTATTACAAATGTCATCGCAAAAAAATGGCAATGGCCAATATGATAAAGTGCAAAATGGAGATGCGCGTGAAAACGCTTTAGAGACTCTATCGGATGAAAAAACAGATCAAGAGCACTGTCTCTCTGAGAAAAATGTTGAACCCATCAAAAAAACACGTCGTTCTCCCCGTCGACGTACTGTACGCACTCAAGATGAAGCATCTTTTGAGCTTTCACTCACAACAGCAGAAAGCTCTAGCAATGGAGATGCATCAAAAGTGACAAAAGAGGATTCTTCCTTGCCTGAATTAGGTGAGGGGATACAGAGAAAGACGCGCCGTCGCCGAGTGGTCAATCTTGAGGCAGAGGAAAATGTTTAAACCCGAAGGTTGCTGTGTAGCGCGAGCGTGGTGATGTTATTGGTATCATGATGGTAAATTGTAATATGCTCAAGAAGCTTCTTGCGCTTTCTTTGAATTTTCACGGGCAGTATCAGGAATTTAACAAGGGGTGTTGACGGAAAAGATGGCCTCTTTGCTGGGGATAGGTGAAGGGATAAAGAGAAAGACGTGCCATCGCTCAAGTGGTCAATCTTGAGGCAGAGGAAAATGTTTAAACCCGAAGGTTGCTGTGTAGCGCGAGCGTGGTGATGTTATTGG
>NZ_JBHILT010000018.1:8703-10755 GCF_042193405.1 Bartonella sp. TT110JLCBS | reverse complement strand
GTAATATGCTCAAGAAGCTTCTTGCGCTTTCTTTGAATTTTCACGGGCAGTATCAGGAATTTAACAAGGGGTGTTGATGGAAAAGATGGCCTCTTTGCTGGGGTAGGTGAAGGGATACAGAGAAAAATCCGCCCGTGTATTTTAAGAGTCCGTTCTTTTATGAAGAACGAAATGTCGTTGTTTATTCATACCTCGCGTTTAAAAGAAATATCTTGCGAATGTCTTCAAGTCTTATTTCGCGACGATACTCATGAATACTATCATGTGAAATCTATCGGCTATCTTTGCTTAATACAAAATGCAAACTGGGGGTTATTGCTTTAATTTTCTCATTTTCAATGTTGCAACTGCTTTTCCTTTGGCGTTTGAGATCGTTTATAAGAGGTATTTTGTTTATACGTTTCTTTGCTGTGATATGTGAGGAAATGATTTTGATGAGCTTCATCATAAATAGATTTGAGATGAGAGAATCTTACGGTATTTGAGGCTCTCGTTTGGCTTGCAAAAAAATGATCATTATAAATCAATGTGTTGAAATTTTATCCTCAAGAAAATGCATTTCTTGCATCTTCTTTTGATTTTCGCAGGTGATGTCAGTTTTCTTAAAAATGGGAATGCGTTGACAGAAAAGATTGTCTCTTTGTTGGGGATAGGTGAAGGGATACAGAGAAAAATCCGCCGCCGCGTGGTGAATATTTTTAACCTTATCACATTGATTTATCATGATCATTGTTTTGTATGTTGGGCGAGAGCCCCTAAAACCCTATTCTCTCTTTTCAAATTTGTCCCATGTTGAATCAAGCAAAATCATTCGCTAGCACGTTGCAAGCAGGGAGAAGCCTGTGTGGATAAATTTTATAAGAAAGGAATAAAATGGCTCTTATGAAATCTCTCTCTCGTGCCAAAGGGGGGCGTCACATCCACAAGCTGGTAAAGCGTGTGATAATGCCGGCTCGCAGAAAATGTTTAAACCTTCAGAATGCTATGTCAGCGCTTATTGATGTTGGCTTGCTTAATGAGGCGTTGTTGTCGATATTTTTTCTGTTGTTTCAACAGAAAGAATGGAGACAAGTGCACCGGTATGATAATTGTAAATCATAAATTTTGTTTGTCCATCAGGGGTTAAAATTTTCAGTACAATATTGTGCTCTGAGAGGCTTTGCGACAAAATTTGTGTTTTTTCTGGTAGAGAGAGCGTATGATGGATAACGTGTGGGTTTTTGCTGAGAGAGGAAGATCGCTCTGTTTGTTTTGGCGCTGATCCCGTTGTTATCACTTTATAAACAATTATAAATAGTACGGTCAGAATAAGGAAGAGCGTTATTAAAACGGAAATAATCATTAACCCCATAAGTTTTTTTCTCACCCGTTCTACAGCAGGATCTAAGGGGAGATCTTGAGGCAGAGTACTTTGCTCTGTGTGATGGTCTTTTGAAGGGTGCATTCGCTTATTATCTATCATGTCTTCCATTGATTATTTTTTTGAGATCTGATGGGTTTATGCTTTTAAAGTTTTTTGTGCAAGAGATTTGTGGAAGAAGAACGCAGAAGAGAAGGCAATGTTGGTAAAATGTCTTCTTTGTGGACTGTAGACAGCTTGTCCTTTACGTTTTGGCTTTTAAGCAGGAAATTTCCATGGTTTGTTACAGACCAGATCAACTTTACTTCTTGTTGATGTAAATTGGGGTGTACGTTTATACATTGGGCAAAAATTTGTTGTCCATAAAGTGCAAACTTTTTTGTGGACGGTATCATGGCTTGTTCACAGGCTTGAGCCGTTGGGTAGATTTTAACCATTGTATTGTTTGAATAGCAACTGTTAAAATCATCTGTACATGAAACCAATAAGAGGATAAAAACAAGGGGGTTCATAAATTATTTTCCAAACAACAGGTTGACAGCATAGACTCGAATTTGTCAGCCTAGAGGCTTCTTCATTGTTAAACGTTTTCAAAGTTTTTTAGTTCCCAAGCGCAGTTCCCAAGCGCAGTTCCCAAGCGCAGTTCCCAAGCGCAGTTCCCAAGCGCAGTTCCCAAGCGCAGTTCCCAAGCG
>NZ_JBHILT010000018.1:0-8603 GCF_042193405.1 Bartonella sp. TT110JLCBS | reverse complement strand
CAGTTCCCAAGGCAAGGATATCCTATATTGAAGCAAGCAAAATCATTGGTTTGCACATCATAAAAGGGAGAGAGTGGGCGAAAATATTTGAAGAAAAGACTATATGCCTTTTATGAATTCTCTCAAATGTCAAAAGCTGTTGTAACATGAGAAAAATAGTATGATAACGCGCAGCTGCTACTTTGATGAAGTAAAGAGGGGCATGAAGTGAAGAGAGGCATGAGGTAAAGAGGGGCATGAAGTGAAGAGAGGGATGAGGTAAAGAGGGGCGTGAAGTAAAGAGAGGCATGAAGTAAAGAGAGGCGTGCTTGATGGCTTATACGCTTACAGAGGCTGTTTTGAAATGAGCTTGAACGCGCTGGAAAATATTTTAAAAAAGCGTGAATGAGGGGTACAAGTGTATTCTGTTGTAGGATGTTCTATTGGGAGTAAAAGGATAACCCCATTAAAGAACACGTTAAATAAAAGCATAAAATATGCCATTTCCACGATTTAAAAGATATTGTCGGCAGGCTTTAAGCTCGTAAAGCGGAAAAGTGTTGCCGGATGTTGGTTTTTACCCTTGAAATTTCATATCATTCTCAAATGAAATTATGTACCCATTATGGAAAGTACGCTAAAAGATATGTGTAGTATGCGCACTTTGATCTGGTCTATAAAAGCTAAAACTGCTTGCTCTTAGTCGTTTTAATGTCTGTTTTAAAATATGTAGCGAGCGATAAAGGTTGATGAACAGGAAAGGGAATGGGTTTTATGCTGCTGGCGTTAAGTTCTCATCTTAAAGTTTGGGGACTATAGAGGTGGGTTTAAAGAGGTTGGACAAACTCTTGGTGCTTAATAAAATAGATTAGAACTTTTTTGGAGAATGGAAACTTCCCTTATTGATTGTTGGAAAGGCACTTTTAAGACAAAATATCAAAATAAGTATCAGGAACAGAAAGGCTATAGACAATGCCTTCTTCTGTCAATGTGAACGAAGCCGAACCATTGACGGAAATGGGAACAATTTTTTCAAGAACGGCACTGCCAAAACAGGCTTTTTTATTGTTTGTGGAAGGGACACCGGATTCAAAATTTTCATTCCATGTGATGATAAGGTGCGTTTTGCCATTCAGTTTTGTTTCAATTTCACAGCGTATACAGACACTGCCCTTTTCTTGCGAAAGGGCTCCAAAAGAAAGAGAATTGACAATCAGTTCATGAAAAGCCAAACCAATATGCAAAGCGGCATTGGGAAAAAGATAAGGATCGACACCTTCAAGTGAAAAACGTTCTGTTTCTTTCATTAAATAGCCTAAAGCTTGCGTTTGGACCAATTCGCGAAATTGAGCACCACGCCAATCGGAATCGGTGATCAGATCTTGAGAATGAGAAAGAGAATGAAGACGACCTTGAAATTTGCGTAAGAAAACCTGAAGAGATTCAGTATAGCGTGCCGTTTGGCTGGCAATACTTTGAATGATCGCTAAAAGATTTTTAGAACGGTGGCTTACTTCTCGAAGGAGAATTTTAAGCACTTGTTCACGGCGGCGTAAGCCCGAAATATTAACACCAGTGGTGATAATACCGATAATGTCTCCGTTATCATTGCGGTGGCAGTCAACAGAAAATTTGTACCAAATCTCTTGTTTATTCGTATCTTCAAAACGTGCTTCGACGGTTTGCATTTTGCCACTGGCTAAAACTTGCAGTTTGATGGTTTCCATATTGTCTGCAAGGTCAAGCGAAAAAAAGTCGCTGTCACGACACCCAACCCGCCATTTATTGTGCAAATGGTGTGGCAAGTTTTCAGCCCATAAATAAACCAAATTTGTTGCCTGATAGAGAACACAAATATCAGCACCACGAATCGCTTGCATGAGCGCGCTTATATGAGATCTGTCCATGGGAGGCTTTGAAAGAGGCGTAACGATCATAATTTTAAGATGTTACTCTGTTCTAAGCCGCTTTAGAAGCATTCTCTTGAAAAAATAAAGCTTGGGAAATAAGCGCTTTTACCATATCAGGGTTAAAAGGTTTGGTCACTAAAAAAGTCGGTTCTGGACGTTCGCCTGTGAGAAGCCTTTCGGGAAAAGCCGTGATGAAAATCACCGGTATACGATCATTTTTCAAAATCTCGTTGACCGCATCAATGCCTGAACTGTTATCGGCTAATTGAATATCAGCCAAAATTAAACGTGGCTTTTTCTTATGATACATGATGACAGCTTCATCACGCGTGCGCGCTATTCCTACAACATGGTGACCTAAGCTTTCTACCATTTGTTCAATATCAAGCGCAATAAGAGGCTCATCTTCAATAATCATCACTTCAGTGGCAATTTGTTGAGAAATGTCAAAAGATGCTTGGTTGAGAAGCTTGCGAAATTCTTTCGTATCCAGATTCATGATTTCGCTAGCTTCTTGTTCATGAAATCCTTCAACGGCAATGAGCAAAAATGCTTGGCGTGCACGGGGCGTGAGATAGGATAATTTGGCACTGGTTTTTTGTTCAAGACCAAATTGAGGCAGGGGTTCTGGGATGTTCGGTGTGGTTTGGTCAAAAAGATGGCAAAAAAGCCAATAGGTACCAATTCGGTCAGTGGAAGCTTTGGGAAAAATGGAGATGTCGGCAATGAGTGCTTCCAACATCGCTGATACATAAGCATCGCCAGAGGATTGGCTACCAGTGACAGAGCGGGCAAAACGCCGGAGATAGGGAAGATGCGGTGCAATGCGTGTTGATAATGACATAATTTATAACTCCTTTGACCTTGCAAGCATTTTGTTGGTTGAAACCCTCAACTGATAAAAAAGTTCCTTGATTTGTATGGAACTTTTTACTGACAGCCATATTTACAACCATAAGGCGAAAAAATTCTTCGCGGTGCTACCAATATTATATGGATTAGGGGGATGAAAAATGAACGACCGTGATGAAAAAAATCTCACTAGGCAATTTACAGTTGGAGATGATCTGCTCGGGGTCAATAGTGAAATAGCACGGAAATTACGCCAGTTTTACATGGAAATTCAGGAAGAAGCACTGCCACGGTGTTTGCTCGAGCTTTTAGAAAGATTGGAGCGCGCAGAGCAATTTGACTTAAACAATGTGGAAAAGGTTTGATCCTTTATGTCAAAGTGCACAAAAAACTTTAAACAAGAACTCCTTTCTGTGTTGCCTGCTTTACGCGCTTTTGCTGTTTCTTTAAGTGGCAAACATGATAAAGCCGAAGATTTGGTTCAAGATACTGTTATGAAGGCATGGGCTAAGCAAGACAGTTTTGAGATGGGAACTAATCTTAAAGCTTGGCTTTTTACCATTTTGCGCAATGAGTTTTATAGTCAAATGCGCAAAAAGGGAAGGGAAGTGCAAGATACCGATGGCGTGTTTACCCAAAATGTTGCTGTGCATCCTGCGCAATATGGATCGCTTGATTTGCAAGATTTTAAAAAAGCCTTAAATCTGCTTTCTGCTGATCAAAGAGAAGCCATTATTCTCATTGGTGCATCGGGATTTTCTTATGAAGATGCTGCGGCTATTTGTGGTTGTGCTGTTGGAACCATTAAAAGCCGTGTGAGCAGGGCGCGTAATCGATTACAAGAACTTCTTGAGGTGGATGGTGAGTCTGATTATGGTCCTGATTCTTATTCCGCTGGAAGTACATTGTGTTCATTTAACGGCTAAAAAAGCATAATAATTATGATGGATAGCCTTGTTTTTTTTATTCCCGTTATAGCTATTACAGTAAAGTCAGTATCTGAGGAAATTCAGAAGTTTGGCGTGTATCCTTAAAAACACAAGAAAAGCCCGTATAAAATTTTCTCACGGGCTTTGGGTTTTATGTTCCATAAGGTTGCCTTCCTTTGTGCTGAAAAATGACGACTTTCAAGTTCGCCACTGGAAATTCTATGACAACAAAGACAAATTTGCTGCCTCAAATGCCTTCTTCTCATGCAACGATATCACGCTGGCGGTGGGGGGCGATTGTTGTTTCTCTTGTGATGGCTCTTTTGGCATCGGTTTTTATTATGTTGCTTTCAAATGCCGTTGATCGAGAAGTCGCACAGTTGAATACAAGTTCAGAATTGCGCGAACAGGCTGATTTGGTCCTTATTAGCCTGATTGATATGGCTGTTGCTGATCGCAGCTATGCAAAAACGCGCAAGGCGGAAGATAAAATACGTTTTGAAAATGCAGAGCGGGAGTTGGGAGATATTCTCGACTATATCGCACTTATTGTTTATGCGCATCCGCAGTGGGATGAGTGGTTTAGGGCTTTTAAAAAGGAAGTCGAAGCAAGACAAGCTTTTATGAATGCCCATATGCATGCTCTTGATACAGTTCCTGAGCCATCTTCTCAACCTTCCGTCTCTTTAGATGTCTCCAAAATTCCTGTGGCACGCTTAGCGCAATTGATGACAAGTTTTATTAATGGGGATGATGTGGTGCGCCAAAAACAGCGCGAGGGTATCGCATTGATGCGGGCGGCTTTGACATTGGCGGCTATTGTTTCCGTTGTGAGTACCTTTATTTCTGCCTATTTTGTGATTAATCGTTTTCATCGTGATGTACGTTCTTTAAAATTGTATCAATTGCTGCTTCATAGCGAAAATATCGCTCTGGAAGCCCGCGTGAAAGAACGAACACAAGAATTAGAAA
The DNA here is from genome assembly GCF_042193405.1 of Bartonella sp. TT110JLCBS. Taxonomy (NCBI): domain Bacteria; kingdom Pseudomonadati; phylum Pseudomonadota; class Alphaproteobacteria; order Hyphomicrobiales; family Bartonellaceae; genus Bartonella; species Bartonella sp. TT110JLCBS. The sequence continues at coordinate 3,961 of NZ_JBHILT010000018.1, read as the reverse complement.
AAGCACGCAATCACGCCGAAAAAGAACGCCAACGGGTTGAAATATTGTTGCAGGATGCAAGCCATCGCATTGGCAATTCTCTTGGGACGGTGTCTTCTTTGCTGGGGCTTCAGTTAAGTCGGAGTAAAAATGAAGAAGTCCGTACTGTTCTAGGGGCTGCACGTGATCGTATTCAGACAATTTCTACAGCACATCGTCGTTTGCGTTTAAGTGATGATATGGAAACGACACTATTGGCAGAGTTTCTCAGTTCTGTTGTGCATGATGTCGAATTGGCGGTCCCTTTTGAATTGCGTGAAAACATTACCATTCACACCAACTTTAAAGAGTGTCGTCTGTCTTCAAGAGATGCAACAACACTTGGAATTATCCTTGGCGAGTTGCTAACCAATTCCTTAAAACATGCCTTTCCTGATCAACGGTCGGGCCATATTTATATTTCCTTTGGTCCCCAGAACGATGGACAATTGATGCTTATTGTAGAAGATGATGGCGTGGGGATGAAGAGCCAAACTTTAAAACAAAAGACAGGACTTGGTCGTGTAGTTGTGGAACAGCTTTGTATGCAATTTGGTGAAAAACCTCTGTTTGAAACTTCGGCTTTAGGAGGCACAAAAATTGTCATTCCTTTGCCAAAACTTAGCACGAGTAGTTCAAAAAAAATCTCTGACTGATTTTTTAAAATGGTCAATTTTCTCTTTGCCAATGGTAAGCTGCTTTTCATTCATCGTGAATGTATGGAGAGGACACTTTTTCACAAGAAGGAGGATAAAATACGGCTTCATAGCGCGAACACATCACTCTTTAATATTTAAATTATCGATTGTCTTCAAGAGAAGCACCTTTGCTTCTTTATCTTTTGGTGTAATGTTTGATTTTCTCTCTTGTTGTTTTTTTGCTTTGTTGATTCCAATGATCGGCTTTCAAAATTCTCCTTGTCTGAGAGCTTTGAAGTGTTTAAGTTAGCTTTTAAATTTATTTTGAATAAGAACTTCTTTGAGCCAATAATACTTATATTCGTAAGCTCTATTGCTTTGCAAAAAATTGTTTTTTCAAGTTTTGTTATTTTTTGTAAGGGCTGTTAAAATTTTAAATATAGGGTGTTTTTGTAAGCGTGTGGGAGAAATATTTTTAAGGTAAAACGTGCTTGTAAAAAACTCATGCCCTCCCTCCTTCAGGGCTTTAAACAGCATCAGTGCTCAACCAGTGGAATCTGTGCAACAAGAAGTCGGATTGTTTATAGAATGATATGGGTTTTAGAATCTTCGTTCTTTAGAAAAACTCACCTTTGATTTGAGATTTTATGGCATGGAAAACAAAGGGATTTTTATCGTTTTGATAAAATAAACAAAAAGCGTTAGCCTTTTGGGGTTCCATATTTTGCACTTTTCTGTTGTGCGTAAACCTGAAAAAGGGAGGGTGTTTTATTTTTAATCCTTGTGATGCGACCTTGGGTGGTGGCATCTTTCGGCGTATTCTTTAATAGATATTTAAAATGCGGAAATCTCTTTGAGAAAAGTTAAGCGCTCAAGCATATTTTTGAGATGTTTGAAGTCATAAAAATGCAGATGCTTTTATGCTTTAAGTCTCTTCGGAGGGTGCTATCGGGCTGTTGATCAAAGAATCAATGTTGTTTTTTTCTTGTAGGAATGTTTGTAGATCTTGATTGGTTAAGGCTTTGCTATCTGGTATACGGATGCGCATGGGATCAACCTTGACGCCATTGACAATGATTTCAAAATGACAATGAGGACCAGTTGCCATTCCTGTTGATCCAACATACCCAATAATTTGTCCTTGTCGTACTTTCACGCCTGGTTTGATGTCTGGTGCATAACGGCTTTGGTGTGAATAACTGCTGACATATCCATTGGCATGTTGAATTTCCGTATGGTTTCCATAGCCGCCTGTTACGCCTACTCTTGTGACAATACCATCTCCTACAGCAATAATGGGCGATCCTTTAGGAGCAATCCAATCGACACCCGTATGCATGCGAATATAGCCTAAAATAGGGTGTTTGCGTGGACCAAAGGGGGAGCCAAAAATGCCATTTGGTGTGGGTTTGCGCAGCAAGAAAGGCTTTGAACTCTTCCCTTCAGAATCATAATAATCAACGCTTCCATCTTTTAATTGATAACGGTAATATTTATAAGTTGTGTTGCCAAAAGTTGCACTAATATAACGAATTTCTGGATCAGCGTTCTTGGAGGGTTCTTTGGCTTTCAAGTTCTTTTTGCCGTTTTGGGTTTCTTTATCGCTTTGTGGTATGGCATAAAATATTTCAATCTGATCATTGGGGGTTATCTGGCTTTTCATATCAATGTTGGTGGCAAGCAGACGAATAAGACGATGAGAGAGAGATTGTGATATATTATGACTGAGCAAAGCACTATAGAGAGCATCATAAGCTGTTGGTAATTGCGCGCTATTGATATAAGAATGCGGAATACCATTTTGAAAAGCCGTTTTAAGTGCTTTAGACATTTTAGGCTCTGTGCTTTCAATGAATTGACCTTTATCATTCAGAGCAATGGTGAGAACATGATGCATCCCTTGATAAATGCTTGCACGGACGAGATGATCTTTTTCGCCAGCTTGTGTCACGATACCAATGCGTAAAAGACTTCCCTCTTTAAGGGTATCGGAAAGGCTCATTTTTTCTAGTGTTTTTACAACCTGTTCAATTTGCTCTTTTGTATAACTGGTTTTTTTGAAAGCATCGGCTATCGTTTGTTTTTTACGAATAGGAATAATATCTTCAACATAGTTTTTCGTCAGATCAATACGGTGACTTTGAGGAGAAACGGTTACATTTTCTTGGACGATTCGAACTTCAGGGGATTCTGTGCCTTGGGAAGGGGAGGATACATCTTCTAATTTTAAAGGATCAATCAATGTGAGAACTGAAAGAAGTTCGGAGCTCTTTTCTAAAGTAAATCCAGCTTTTTGTACTTCTTGTTGTGCTTCTTCATCTGTCAATGTATCGCTGTCATCAAAATCCAATTGATCCATCTTAAAATCATAGCTGCGTAAGGTGATTTTTGTTTCGACCTTTGCTCCATAAATCTGTCCAGAATCTTGTAGTTTAGCGCTTTGATTTGTCGAATCATTAGCAAGAATGCTTAAAGAATCAAATTTGGGATAGCTATATTTCTGGGGGCGCTTTTCGGCTAAAGCCATACGAATCCATTCAAAATGTTGTGTTTGAATGACCTTTTCATCACCTTTTTTTTGTAGAATCGATAATTCAAATTGACGTTTTCTGTCAAAGCTTTGCCGTGCATGGGTGGGAGAAATACGATCACCTTTATAGCCATTGGCCTCAGGATCTTGTGATTCTGATAGGTTTTCTTGTGTAAACCATTGTGGAGGGGTTACCAATCGCTGTTGTTCATCAAGAGCCGTAAAAAGTGCAATCCCCATAAGAATGCAGGAAGTGATTCCTGTCAAAATGGTTCCCGTAAGCCAACGAGCAGAGACTTGTCGGCGAGCAGGCCGCAAGCGCTTAATGACAAGAGCAGGGTCTTGTCCAGGATCGTTTTTTTGTTGTTCGTTATCCCACATAGATTTATAAGAGTACTTTTCAATATTAAATAAAGAAAGCTAGATAGATAGCTTAGCATGCTTCTACAGGAATTTGATTCTTTTTACAAATTACAGATCATGCGATTCTTTTTATACAGCAATGTCTTTATAAATCGTATCTGCGCAGAAAATTTTCCTTAATTAAAGTAGCATAAAACAAGCGTTATTGTGATTAACTCATTCCTAGGCAACTTCCTATTTTTATGCATTGTAATGGGGTGCTATATTTTACTTTAAAAGCGCCATGCTCTCTTTGAACTCCTTGCTGTTTTCATGTTTTATTTTTATGAAGGCAGATTTTTCCAATAAAATCTTGAAATAGGATTTTTTGTTACAATTTTATTGGTAATGTTTGGGGCATTTTATTTAAAAA
>NZ_JBHILT010000162.1:0-856 GCF_042193405.1 Bartonella sp. TT110JLCBS | reverse complement strand
TGGTTATTTATTTTTCAATATTAGCTCTATAAAAGAGCCGAATGGTACGAACTTAATTATAATCTGGGCTCTGGGGATGTGTACTCAATCTGCACAGTATCACTAGATCATAAGTCAAAGTATGTGAAAGCAACTGATACAAAATAGATTTTACGATGGTGGAAGACCGACGATAAAGGACGTTAGTTCAAAGGAAATTGATATTATTGTGTTCTCATATCCTGATTTTTTGGCTTTTTAGATATAAATAACACATCTCCTAGTGGGCTGGAGACTATCAGATGTTGGATCCCGCATGGCGCAATTAGCAAAAATTCCTATCTATTAGATTTGGTATGCTCTACTGGATTCTCAGCTCTAAATATTGTGTGCGAAGTGCAATGTCAAGCGGTGGGAATTGATATAAGTGCAGAGTCTGTACCATCCGCTCAGAACAAGGTTGATAGCTCTGTTATGCAGACGATGGTTAAGTTTCATGTCGGAAATGCTGAGCGTATGACTTATCCTGAAAATACATTTACGCATATTACGGCGGGGTGAGTATTTGTAAGCACAGCTGTAAAGGCTACTCACCATCCTAGGGTGTTTACTTCTATGTGGATAACAATAGAGTTACAAAACTTGCTTCATATTAAAAGAAAAGTTTCTTTTCTTTTAATATGAAGCATTGCTACAACCAAAAGGAAATTAAATATCTCGCCTTTATTATTCTCGTCAATGTTTGCTTATATATGATTATTTGAATCGGAATTAGGTTACGTACAATATGGTATTTCTCGCTGTTTTATATAAGGAGAAGGTTCGCACCGATGTATCGCGTGAAATATCAATTTTTTCACTATGGTGATAGGATAGC
>NZ_JBHILT010000161.1:0-856 GCF_042193405.1 Bartonella sp. TT110JLCBS | reverse complement strand
CTCGAAAAGCCTAAAGCATCTAAAGTTTCCAAGCCATCAACACCTACCCCAAAAAAGGCTTAGAAGTTGAAATTAATCATCCACCAAAAATGGTATCTTCAACAGGCAAAAGATACCTTCACAAGCCTTCAAGCACCACGCCTTAATTGGGCTCTGCGTAATGCTCTAAACACTGCAGCAAAACAAGTTGAACGCTTTACTGAAAAGCAAGTTGCTGACATCTCATCAGCCCAAATAAAGCGTATAAGAAGAGGCGTTTATATTAAAGAAAAGGCGACAGCAAGGTTTCTTGAGACAGATATCATTGGTTCTGGAACACCAATACCTCTTAAATTTTTTAAAGTAAACGAAACAAAACGCGGCGTAACTTACACACTGTTTGGAAAGAAAGAAATCTTACCCCATGGTTTTATCAAGGGAGGCAGTTTTCCAAAGCGTGTTGAATTGAAAATGGGAGGGAATGTGTTTCAAAGAGATGACGGAGATCAATTCCCCATTGCAAAACAAGAAGGACCTTCAATTGCTAAAGTGATGTCCAAGCCAGAGATTGCAAGTGCTATTGCACAATATGCCAATGAAAGATTAACTGAAAACATACAGAGACAACTTAAACGTCAAGAATACGCTGCTAATAAGAAAGGCTAGATCATGTTCTCAAGCTTTATCTATATCTTACATATCCTTATGAGTTTAAGCATTACATATTCTTATTGCAATTTAAAAAAAGATCATCATTTATGCTTTGTTTTTTCATAAAAAAAGTCAATAAAATCAATTCAAAAGGTACTTCCCAGCGGGTTGGCTTCGTTGCGGGGCAGGCTAGCGCGAACTATCGCTAGCGACAGAATTTTCAAAT
>NZ_JBHILT010000160.1:0-861 GCF_042193405.1 Bartonella sp. TT110JLCBS | reverse complement strand
TGCTTGCTATTGGGCGTAAAGAGTTTGATAAATTCAATTTTCCACCCGATATTGAAGTAATTTGGTGGAATAGTTTTGAAAACCTTGCTCCACGCTTTATTCAATGGGAACAAAGTTTAGGACTGCGAGAGCGATATTCGGAAGTGGTATCACAAAAAATTTCTATAGGAACAACAGGAGTAACCCTTTCAGGACGTGCTGATCGTCTTGATGTTTTGCCAGATAAAACGGTTGAAATTCTAGATTTCAAAACCGGAACCCCTCCTTCATCAAAACAAGTTCGTGAATTATTATTTCCGCAATTGGCGTTAGAAACAGCTTTACTCATACAAGGGGGCTTCCCAGATTTTCAAGATTTTACCCCCTCAAATTTATTTTACATTCCTCTTAACAAAAAAGGTGAAATTAAATCCCAATCAATTCTTTTAAAGAAAAAAGACGGAAAAACTCATCTAAGTGCTGTTGATCTTGCTGACAATGCATGGGAAAATCTTATCGCACTCATAACTTATTATCAAAATCCACAACAAGGTTATCTCTCACATGCTGTCCCTATGTCAAAACGATATGAAGGTGACTACGACCATTTGGCTCGGTTGTGGGAATGGTCAAGTGGTTTTCATAAAGAAGAGTAATCATGACGTTTTTTTCTATTCCTGAAGCCGCTCTTGATGCACAAGCAACAGCAACACATCCCCAAAAAAACGTGTGGGTTTCTGCAAATGCTGGATCTGGAAAAACCCACGTTTTAAGTGAACGTGTTATCCGTTTGCTTTTAAACGGTACTTCTCCAGCACGTATTTTATGCCTTACTTATACAAGAGCTGCTGCTGCTGTTATGCAATCGCGAATTTTTCGCAC
>NZ_JBHILT010000159.1:0-863 GCF_042193405.1 Bartonella sp. TT110JLCBS | reverse complement strand
GGGACAGCGAGTGATTTAGAAAAAGTAACAAATTCGGAAGTAATTGCTTATTCCGCTTCTGGTTTTCGTGATTTTACGCGTTTAGCATCTTCTGATCCCGTTATGTGGCGAGATATTTGTTTGCATAATAAGGATGCTATTTTAGAAATGTTGAGCCGTTTTAGTGAGGGGCTTGCTTTTTTAGAACGGGCAATTCATTTAGGAGATGGTGAGACACTGTTTAACTTTTTTACACGTACGCGTGCTGTACGTCGCAATATTATTGATGCTGGACAGGAAATTGATGCTCCTGATTTTGGACGTCAGAGTGTTTCTAAAAAAGGGTGAATAAAAGCAAGGGGGTTTTGTTGAATTTCGTTGGTTTTTTCTAGAAATCGATAAGAAGTTTTTTCTTTATTCAGTCATAGATTGCAATAAAAAGGAGGGGCGATTGCTCCGATACAGATAATCATGACTTCAAAAGGTTTTATGTGTGCACGATCATCTTGCTTAGCTCTCTATAGGGCATATGATGTACAGAAGAGGTTACTGATCTGTAGAAGTAACAAAAAAATGAGGTCGTTGTAGAACTTCATAGAGTGGGTTATTGTTTTTGTTTTGGTATAAAGTCGGGCTTGACCGTATTGATTATTGACCTTTATATTGCAACATTGCAAAATGTTTATTTGCAGAGTTTTGATAATTTTTATAAAACTTGAAATAGACTGAGGAAGAGTTTTACCAGAAAGTATTGAGTTTTGTTAAAAAATATCTTTTGGTATAGCTATCGTATTTTGGGTGACGCAGTAAGTCATTATTGGCGTGATAATGGAAGTGCTTTTGCGAGCCATGTTGCGCTATCGGGGCTTTTAGCATTTTTCCCT
>NZ_JBHILT010000158.1:0-866 GCF_042193405.1 Bartonella sp. TT110JLCBS | reverse complement strand
AAACTATTTAAAAAGGGAATCAAAATATCTCTTATGAATCATTTCAAGTACTAGGATCTTTTGTAACATTGAAAGTTGAAAAAAAGGATGATAGTGCTGGTTTTCTCTCTTTATAAATAAACATGCTAATACTCTATAGATTTTATACCATTCATGGAAAACTTACATTATATTATTCATATGCAAGATACTGATTTATAAAGATAATTAATTATTTTGTTTGTTAGATGAGAATCTCGAATATCGTAAGATTCTCTCATTTAAAATCTGTTTATGTTGAATCAATCAAACCCGTCTCTTGCATGTTATGAGCGAGATTAGTGTGTAGCGTGAAACTGTCCCAAAAAGACTAAAAATGCCTATAATGAACCGTTTCAAATGCCAAGTGCTTTAGTCCCCCTGTACAGAGGGGGGCTCTGGTAAAGTGTGTAACCATGCCAGCGTACTTCTTTTGATTAAGCATAAAGATAGAGACAGCTCAATGGATTTACCGTTATATCATTCACGGGTGCCATCGCGAAATGAGCTTGGGGGGAGGCCTGAGAGATATTTTTTTAAAACGAACTCACGAACGCGTAACACGACAATGTTCTATCGTTTGCATTCTATTCTCATGAGAATTTTTATAAATATTTCTTAATGTATACGTTATTATTTATTTTAATTTTTTTGTCGGTACAAAATTTATAAATAAAAAAGATATTTCCAATATATCTCTTAATTATTGTAAATTAGTGTTTTTTTAAGGCATTTTTTACCATACTAGGTAGAAAAAAACTTCACTTTTAAAAAATTAAAACCTTTAAAATTCTACTTTCTTCACCATAATTATTCAGACTTAAAACCAATTTTTCTTGGATACTCAG
>NZ_JBHILT010000157.1:0-869 GCF_042193405.1 Bartonella sp. TT110JLCBS | reverse complement strand
TCTATTAGGTTAGTGTTTTGTTCACTCATCTTGATTTCCTACATTGCGCGCAATTCCCCCGTGGCGTGAATCACGCTTGTGTTAAAAGGCTGGTTGGTTGTTAAATTTTTATGTCTTGAGGAATTCTCGTGTTTCCGCGAATATTAGCTAATCCACGAATTTCGGCATTTCTAAAGATCTTGACTGCGTCATAAATGCGAGCACTATCATAAACTTTTGCATCTCCAAAAATCTCAACATTTCCATAATTAATATCATCCTCATACGTGAAATTGGAGCATGATATAATGACATCACCATAAACTTTAGCATTGTTATAAATGAGAGCAGGACCACAAATTATTGCGTTCCCATATACACGAGCATTGTCGTAAATGCGGGCACTATTCTTTATTCGTGCATTCTCAAAAACTTCTGCGTCACCATAAATACGTGCGTCATTGTAAACTTCTGCATCACCGCAAACATGAGATTTGTCGCGAACAACAGCATCACCAAAAACATGTGCACTACCAGAAACCTCTGCATTACCGTAAACAACAGCACGACTGTAAACTTGTGCATCAGAATAAACTGAAGCATTTCCACTAATACAGGCGCCATCAAATATCTTGGCATTATGAAAAATGGTAGCGCTTTCAAGCACCTTGGCATCATCATACACCCAGCAATTACCTTTATGACCTAAGTTATATTCCTTTTCAATAAAACCACCAAGATCTCCTTTTTTGACATCATCAAAATCCCTTAAAGCACGAATACGGTGAAGAGTTTTTCCATCAAACTGAATTGTTTCATCAGTAAGTTCGTATTTCTTTTTCATGGTTTATTTCCTTGATTTGCGTACAATTCACCCGTGGCGTGAATCA
>NZ_JBHILT010000156.1:0-873 GCF_042193405.1 Bartonella sp. TT110JLCBS | reverse complement strand
GAAAACACGACTATCAATCTCTATGGACCAGCCTTTAATGTTTTAGTTGCATCCGGTCTGTTAGGTTATGTGAGTGACGGCAAACAAACCACTGTTGGCTTTGATGGGAATAGATATGACTTTGTAAGCAGAATTATTGGTGGCAATGGCTATACCTACGGGACACTTCCTGCTGGCAGTAACATGTTTAAAGAAACATTGAATATGTTCTCAGATCCCTACAATCCCCATACTTGCCTTGGAGATGCGGGTCCAAAATGTCGAGATATATATGGACTTTCCCATCGAGTACAATTCCCTTTAAGGAGGAAAAAATGAAACAAACCCTAAAATTATTAAGCGCTGTAACTTTGTTCAGTATAGCCGGATGTCAATTTAACAAACCTCCTCTAGGAGAGGTGGCAGCGTGGAAGAAACCAGGAGCAGATTTTACAGAGGTAGGAAAAGCCTTGTTAGAATGTGGAATGCCAACTCCTTATTATACTGATCCAGAAAGCAGAAAGCTAAGTAACAATGCATGGGCAACAATTCATGCTTGTATGGTTCAAGCAGGTTTCCATTATGAAAATGAACATGAGGGAGGATGGTGTTATACTTTTAGAGCCGAAAACCTTCCCATTTGTCGTCCTGGCGCTGTCATACCACAGCGCAGTGTCAAGAAGCGCTTGAACAGCCCGTTTTGTAAAAAATATAAAAATAGTCGCAAATGCCAGCCTTAAGTTTTGCTGTTTGTGATGATCAACAATCTGCCATCCTTGCCTTCGCTTGGAATGGCGCGATTGTTTCCTCAACCAACCATTTCAATATTGTTCACCGTTGTTTAAACAGCGGTGACAGAAAATATCAACAGGCTTATGAGCTCTGTTTTATTGT
>NZ_JBHILT010000155.1:0-874 GCF_042193405.1 Bartonella sp. TT110JLCBS | reverse complement strand
GGCATTATAATCTATTTTTCTGTAGCTTCCCTCATTTTGTCAGGAACTCTTCTTTAAACATGTAAAGTAAAAACTCTTACTTATGGAAAGATCTTGTCATGTAACCTAAGATTCTTTCCATAAGAGAATAAGCTTTATTATTTATTTTCTAGCGCACCGCTCCATAGATAATTTATTATTTTTTTTGAATAACAGCTCCGAATAACGTAATTTTACCTCATCATAAAGCTTCTCATATTAAATCGATTAAAGTCATCTTCTTGCCAGTCACAAACGAGATCGGTGTATGTCTAAAAACTATTCAAGAAAAAATAAAATACTTCTTATATCCTCGCTCTCTCGTATCAAAAACTGGCGCAATATTGACAGCTGAGAAAGAATGATAATGATAATGCTCAACAGTTTTATATTTTTTCACAAAGGCGTTAATAGTATACTATTCGCGTATATTATATCATTTATGAGCCTATCATGGAATGGATGTAGTATACGTTAAGCAATCTCTCTTAAGTACATGAATATGCAACAACAAGTATATTCTGTTTAAAGTGTTCTGTTTGGCATGAAAAGCATACTCCTATTAGAGAGTGCAATTAAAAACAGTAAGGCAATGCACTATCTCCATGGTTTACAAGCTATTACTTTAGATGCTTTTGAAATTATAAATTGGATTAACAGCAAAGATGGGAATTTTCTTTGGATGCCTTCATATTCTTTCTAAATAAGACTGTATTCCGGGTTCATAAATAAATAAAACAGATATAACTCTTGCCCCAATCTGGCATACAAAAGCTAGAACTTCTTATAAAATTCTTAATCATCTCAATATTTACCTCAAATACACGGTTGCATTAGATCTGGATTTTGTTTGACA
>NZ_JBHILT010000154.1:0-877 GCF_042193405.1 Bartonella sp. TT110JLCBS | reverse complement strand
AACTGCTTGTGCTTTAAAATGCGCATCCCCTGTAATCGAACCTTCCGCTGCCGTGTTATTGAGTTGATCGACCACCAAATTCAACGTGCCACCCGCTTGGACAAGACCAGGAGCTGCATCAAGAGCTTCTGAACCAGTATGGCGATCCTTGCCATTGGCTATATCTAAAGAAACATCGCGGCTTCCATCAGTTTTATAGCCATAACAACTGTCTGTATTAGCCTGACAACCAAGATAAGTGTTTTTATAAGCTGTTGCCCCCAAATTGGTGAGCACATTGGCATGGATATCGGCATTTCCCCCCGCTTCTATAGAGCTATAATGGTTGTCAATGGTATCAGCGTTAATGATGAGATTGCCACTAGATTGTATTACCCCCGAAACTGGTTTATGAGAAAAACCTTGCGTGACAGTCTTTTCTGTCATGTGTGACCAATTATTCCATTGATAGCGTTTTACGGTCTTTTGATCATAGACAGGCTTAAATTCCCAAGTAAATGCCTTATAGACTGTTCCATCGCTTGAAATTGCTGTGCCATAGGTTTCTTCTTTGCTCGCCCAAAAAGGAACATCCAAGAAAATTTTTACGTGCCCTTTAAAAGGTCCGGTATGACCTTGATGTTCGTGCCCCTTTCCCCAAAGGTTGGGACCATCCTGATATAACATCCCATCACTGAGTTGATCAGAACCCTTTGGTTTTTGGAAAGAAATATCGCTATATTCCGTTTTTTCCGTGATGACAGGTGTGCTATCGGCTTCGTTTTTCAGGGTGTTGGTTTGGATATTTAAGTTTCCACCTGCTTGAATAAAGCCTGCTTTGTTCACAAGCGAAAGGCTTTTTCCGCTGCCATCTGCATTGGTAAAAGATAAATCACCT
>NZ_JBHILT010000017.1:0-39490 GCF_042193405.1 Bartonella sp. TT110JLCBS | reverse complement strand
GGGTATTGCGTATCTCTGTTTGCGTAATCTCTGAAACGGGTAAACAGCCTAATTTAGGGAGAATATGAAGGCGTAAATGTAAAAACCAATTACAAGACTCACCATCATTTTTTAATTCAGCTTTACGGCTTTCAAAAGCATCTAGAGCAATATCTTTTAAATAATGGAGATTGCGCATTGCCTCACGCTTTTGTTTGTTGCGTTCTTTAATGGGGTCACGCCCCTCACGTAAAACAGAGCGCCACCCAGTTGCCAATTCACGGGCTTGTTTTAAAGAAACATCTCGCAAGGCACCCAAGCCCATTTCACGGCGCCGACCATGAATGGTATAACGATAAAGCCATTGAGCACTACCATCTTTACGCTTATGAAGAAGAAAGCCGGTACCATCACACTATTTGCCAGCCCCCAATGTTGCGACAGCCCTTGCATTAAGACGATTCATAAGAACCATTTTTACTCCTTTCTTGTACAATTTTTACCCACACACTCATCCCGCTTGTTATGTACAAGCGAGTGGTTTTGATTGATTCAAGATAAATGGATTTGAAATGATAGAATCCTACAGTATTAGTTTTTTCATTCAATATGAAAACAATAAGTTATCATTATAAATCAAAGTGATGCGTGATGAAGATGTTTATGCAAAGAATCTAAAATTTTTTTTGCGAGAGTTTGAATAAGTCCTTTGTTTTTCTTAATTTTAGATACAAAATATTATTGCTAAAGCACAAAAGGTAGATCAGCTGGTAAATAGATGAAACTTTGATGGGGACTGGTTTTTAAAAAGGTAATATTTGATTTCACTGTTTGCGCTGACATTGATTTTGCAATAACAGATAATATTTTATTGCATGCAGAATGCTGTTATTCAGATTTCGGTAAAAAGAAATTTATAAAGAATATTATCATTAACAGTTATGCGAAAATTTAATGAAAATGAATCCAACTTTATTTTAGTGTAATTTAGTTTACAAATTCTCATTGAATGTAGAATTAAAAGTTTAAGAAGCCTTATTTTCAAAAATTCTTTATTTTTTTGTGAGTGTGTCATTTTTGCTACAGATCTTTCAAAAAAGATGCTCTATATACATTTCATTTTGGATATTTGGAGAGACTTTATGAATACAAAATGTTTAATAACGGCTTCTATTTTTTCTTTAATTTCAGCGTCTACAGCGCTAGCTGCTGATGTTATGATTCCTCATCAGCCAGCATCATCGACTTCTTCTACCATTGTCGCGCCTACTTTTTCATGGACAGGTCTTTATTTAGGTGTTCAAGCGGGTGGTTTTTCGAGCAAAGCTGATATGGCTCTTGTCGGTCAAGAAAAGAGTTTACCACTGGATAAAGAGTTCTCTCCTAAACTTTCAGGTTTTGCAGGTGGTTTTTATGCAGGTTCTAATATTGATCTCGGTGACAACTTTATTTTTGGTATCGATACGGATTTAATGATATCTGGAAAAAAACACACAAAGACAATCACCATAGGTGCAGCTGATAACACTACAGTAGAAAATGCAGTCGTAAGATCCCGCAGATCCGCAAGCCTACAAACACCTCAAGCACCACAAGCAGCAATAGGAACACAAGCACAAACACAAGCACCAAAAGCCGCTTCAGGAGCACCTGTAGGTACAGGAACTATAACAGGAGGGAATCAAACAGCAGGATCCGCGTCAGAACAATCGGCTGCAACGCAATCTAGTCAAGCACCAGCTAAACCAGTAACTGCAGTTCAACCGTCACGAGCAGGAGCAGCACAATCAAATCAAGCAGCAACAACTGGAAATTCTAGCAATGTTAATGCAACACAAACAGTGGCTGTGGAGGTAAAAAATCCAGTAGTTCCAACATCATCATTAAAAACGCCATCTGAATCGCCGGTAGCACAATCAGCCTCCTCTAGACAGACGGTTAGATTAGTGCAATTGCCATCGTCTTCATTGGGAAGATCAAATACAGGAGGGACATCGGTAGGTGTGGTAAGTCGATCACAGCCAGTTGCATCTAAATCCTCCTCCCCCGACGCAGGGGGTAGAACACCAGAGCGGTCAGCATCGCTCTCATTGGCAAGATCAGCTATAGGAGGTCAGTTATCAGGGGGAAGGGCAAGTGAAGGGACAGTGTCTGAAAAACCAGTTGCTATAAAAACCGCGTCTTCTACCTCATCAACAGTATCAGGCGCAAGTCAGCCAGCAGCAAAAGCACCCACATCGGAACAATCATCAAAAGAAAAAACAGTACCGAGCGCACCACTTGTACTCGCGAGATCAGGATCATCCTCTGGTTCAGAGACAAAAGCTTCCAATGGAACAAGCGGAGCCCAACAGGGAGGTCATCATAGTTCTTCCCATGGTAGCGGAAATGCTAATCCGCATGGTGCACCTCATGCAGGTGGGCATAGCTCTGGTGCTCATGCGCATGGTGCTAATCCACATGCTTCTAGTTCTCATGGTGGACGGAATATGGCTGGACACGGTGCACAAAGTACACAAGCGGTGGATAAGAACGATTCCAGTGTATATGGTATAGAACAAATAAAAAAGATGGCTTCTGAACTTGGTCTTGATCAAGAGGATGCAGTTGAAACTTTAAGTCATACTTTCAAGCAAAATTGGGGTGGTGCTACACGGGTCCGTATTGGTTTTGCTGCTGATCGCTTTATGCCTTATCTTGCTGGTGGTATTGCTTATGGGCAATTCCAAGACACTATATCAGTATCCGTTAAGGATGAGGATGGAAGAGTCGTTTCTTCTAAGAACTTAGCTGATGAAACAAAAACCATGATTGGTTACACACTTGGTGGTGGCGTTGATTTCTCGCTTCTGGATAATGTGATTGTACGTGCAGAATATCGTTACTCTGATTTTGGTAAAAAGAAATTTGTAAAGGAAAAACTTGAAATTAACTACAAAACCAATGATTTCCGTGTTGGTGTAGCTTATAAATTCTAATTTTTTAAAGAGTAAATTTCTAAAAGGCTCCACTGACAGTGGAGCCTTTATTTTTTTAAAGATCACTTTTTGGTTTCTTTTCTTGTGAATTTCGTGATAAAGCCCATAAAGTGTGATGATATATTTTCTTGATCGCTGCTTAATACGAATGATAAGCTCGGCTTTCCCTATAGATAAAAACCAGAGTTGCAGGGTTCAGGGAAGTTATGCAAAAGTAAACTCGTAAAAGTGGACAGGAATATTTCACAATGACTGTGAAAAATGAAACAATAGATTATTCAAAAACTCTTTATCTCCCACAGACAAATTTTCCCATGCGTGCAGGTCTTCCGCAAAAAGAACTTGAATTGATGGCGCATTGGGAAAATATAGGGCTTTATGCGCAATTGCGCCAACAAGCAAAAGATCGTCCATTTTATATTCTTCATGATGGTCCACCTTATGCAAATGGCCATATTCATATCGGGCATGCTTTAAATAAAGTTCTAAAAGATGTGGTTGTTCGTTCATTTCAAATGCGCGGTTTTAATGCAAATTATGTTCCTGGTTGGGATTGCCATGGGCTTCCAATTGAATGGAAAATTGAAGAAAAATATCGCGCACAAGGAAAAAATAAGGACGAGGTACCTCTTAACGAGTTTCGTCAAGAATGCCGTGAATTTGCACAACATTGGGTAACCGTTCAAAGCGAAGAATTTAAACGCCTTGGTGTTGTGGGAGATTTTAACACGCCTTACACTACAATGGCTTTTCATGCAGAAGCACGCATTGCTAGTGAATTGATAAAATTTGCTATGTCAGATCAGATTTATCGTGGTTCCAAGCCGGTGATGTGGTCTGTTGTGGAACGTACGGCTTTGGCAGAGGCTGAGATTGAATATCATGATCATGAATCAGAGGTGCTTTGGGTTAAGTTTCCTGTTTTTGAAGCAAATTCTGATGATTTATATGGTGCTCATGTCGTCATTTGGACAACAACACCGTGGACAATTCCAAGCAATCGTGCAGTGAGTTATTCTTCGCAAATTTCTTATAGTATTTACGAAGTTAAAAGTGCTGAAAATGATTTTGGTCCTCAAGTGGGAGAAAAGCTTCTCTTTGCAGACGCTTTAGCGATGAGTTGTGCAGAAAAAGCCAAACTTGTTTTGAAGCATTTGCGTGTTATTTCTTCTGAAGAATTGAAAGCTCTTGTTCTTTCTCATCCACTCAAAGGTTTAGCTGGAGGGTATAATTATAAAATTCCATTGTTTGATGGTTCGCATGTAACAGAGAGTGCTGGTACGGGTTTTGTCCATACAGCACCAAGCCATGGGCGTGAGGACTTTGAAATTTGGAATGATTATAAGTCTTTACTGGAGCAGGCGGGGATTGATTCATCTATACCGTTTCCTGTTGATGATGCAGGGTTCTATACGAAAGATGTTCCAGGTTTAGGACCAGATCGTGAAGGAGGACCTGCACGTGTTATTGATGATAATGGAAAAATGGGTGATGCCAATAAAGAGGTCATTAACGCTTTAATTAAAGCAGATCGATTGTTTGCACGGGGGCGTTTAAAGCATTCCTATCCCCATAGTTGGCGTTCGAAAAAACCCGTTATTTTTCGCAATACACCGCAATGGTTTATTTCAATGGATAAAGATCTTGGGGATGGTTCAACTTTACGCAGTCGGGCTTTGGAGGCTGTTTCAAAAACGCGTTTTGTACCACCTTCTGGGCAAAACCGCCTAGCCTCTATGATAGAAGATCGTCCTGATTGGGTTCTTTCTCGTCAGCGTTCTTGGGGAGTTCCTATTTGTATTTTTGCGAATGAGGATGGTGTTATTCTAAAAGATGAAGGTGTGAACGAGCGTATTTTACGGGCTTTTGAAGCAGAAGGGGCAGATGCATGGTTTGCTGAAGGAGCACGTGAACGTTTTTTAGGTGAGCGTGCACATGAGCCTTGGATACAGGTTTATGATATTTTGGATGTTTGGTTTGATTCTGGAGCAAGCCATAGCTTTGTGTTAGAAGATCGGGCTGATTTGAAATGGCCTGCTGATGTTTATTTTGAAGGTTCAGATCAACATCGCGGATGGTTCCAATCTTCTCTTTTGGAAAGCTGTGGTACGCGTGCTTGTTCTCCCTATAAAGCCGTGATCACACACGGTTTTACTTTGGATGAGAATGGTAAGAAAATGTCTAAATCTTTAGGCAATACGGTTGTTCCGCAAGAGATCATTAAAACATCTGGAGCTGATATTTTTCGTCTCTGGGTTATGACAACTGATTATTGGGAAGATCAGCGTTTAGGCAAAAAAATACTTCAAACAAATGTGGATTCATATCGTAAACTACGCAATGCAATTCGTTGGATGCTTGGAACTTTAGCACATGATGATGGAGAAGAAATATCTTATGGTGCACTGCCGGATCTTGAAAGATTTATATTGCATAGGCTTTTTGAACTTGATCAGTTAATTAATCGCGCTTATGATGAATTTGATTTTAAAAAGATTATGCGTGCATTATTGGATTTTTCAATCATTGAGTTATCGGCATTTTATTTTGATATCCGCAAGGATTCTCTTTATTGTGATGCGCCTTCATCAAAAAAACGCAAGGCCTCCTTGCAGGTTGTCCGTGAGATTTTTGAGCGTATGGTAACATGGCTTGCTCCAATGTTGCCTTTTACAATGGAGGAAGCTTGGTTAGAGCGTTATCCAGAAAGCCAATCGGTGCATTTGGAACAATTTCGCTCTGTACCAGAAGAATGGCAAAACCAATCTTTGGCTGAGCGTTGGAAAAAAATTCGGCAGGTCCGTAAAGTTGTGACAGGTGCTTTAGAGCTTGAACGTGCTAATAAGCGTATTGGATCCTCTTTGGAAGCAGCGCCTATTGTTTTTATTTCCAATCCGGTTTTACGAGAGGCATTAGAAAATGTGGATATGGCGGAGATCTGTATTACCAGTGCTCTAACAATTACGCAAGATACAATGCCTTCCGATGCTTTTACTTTGAGTGATGTTGAAGGTGTTGGTGTATATCCAAAGAAGGCGTTGGGAAAAAAATGTGCTCGATCATGGCGTTATACACAAGATGTTGGGAGTGATCTAGCTTATCCCGATGTATCTGCCCGTGATGCTGCTGCTTTGAGGGAACTACTGATTCTTGGTAAGATTTAAAACTTTAAATCAAGGGAAAGAAATGCAAGTATATTTCTCGTATTGATGAATATAGTTTTTTGTGGTACGAAATAAATTCCGTTGTTTTATCTGCAGGGGGGGAAATTTGTATATGGACCGTTCTCTCATAAATAACGGGAATATTAATCAGCCATATACTTAGGAAATGGGATAAGCAGTGAGAAAATGTGAAGTAAAAATATTTCCAATAGGAATTTTGGGTATATGCTTTGTTTTAACGGGATGTAATGCGCCTACCTATGGTACCAATAAACCAGTTTCGATACAGTTTTTTGAAGATGTTGCTAATATTACTTCATTAACACCAACAAATAATAGCAGCCAGATTGTTATGAAACCTCATCCAAAACTTATAATACCAAGCCCTAGTTCACGCAGATTTTTGCCGGTACCACAACAGGATAGATCTGTCAATGAAATGGCAGCATCGAAGAAGCATCAAGGAAATACTCCTTTTCCTCATAAAGGATCGTCAGTTAATGGCGCTGGTTCAGAAAGCCCTTCACAGTTGAATGCGAAGCAACGACAGGAATATTTACGTCGTCAGAGAGCACAAGTTGGAAGTTCAAAATACCGTCGCTATCTCACTGAACCACCTTTAAGTTATCGCCAACCGGCAAAAACCGCACCTATTGGTCGATAAGGGAAAGACAAAATATTTAAAGTAAAGTATTTTTCCGATTACTTATGATACCAAGCTCTCATTCGCGCACAGTTATAATGCTGCTGTAGGAGGGGTGTTATTCTCATGAAATAGTAATATGACAACAACATCGAGAGAGTCCTTATGCGTTTCCTAACAAGAAACATTTCTTAAGCTTATTTTACAACATTGCTCATGTAGATAGTATAACGTAGAATCGATAGTGCTCTAACCATCTTTATTCTTATAAAGAAATAAGCCTTATATTTTCCAGCTCGTGGGTGTTGCTACAGCCTTTGGCACTTGAACGGTTCAGAAGAGGCATTTTTATTCCTTTTTTATGCAATTTTTTCCTACACATAAGCCTCGCTTGTGACACGTGTGAGCAAATGATTCTCACTTGAATCAATATGAGATGATTTATGATGAGAAAATCTTACGATATTCGGGGTTATGATTCAAGTTGAAAAATGATAATTTATCATTATAAATCAATGTATTGTGTAATAGATGCAATATGCAGTATTAAAAGAGTGTGAGAGAAAAAGTGTTTCGAAATAGCTTTTACTATATATGTCAGAAGAATTAATAGTCTTTTTGAGAAGTAGGATAGTTTTTTAAGAGTAAAAGTTATGGAAGAAGAATTGTTTTTAGTATCGCTTTTGTACAAAAAAATCTTTAAGTAATTGAGCAGCTTCTTTTTCTTTAAAACCAGAATAAATCTCCGGTTTGTGATGACAGGTTGGTTGCTGATAAAAGCGTGGACCATTTTCTATAGCTCCCCCTTTGGGATCATTTGTTGCGTAATAGAGACGTCGTATGCGTGCAAATGAAATGGCAGCGGCACACATAGCACAAGGCTCAAGTGTTACATAAAGATCGCAATCTGGAAGCCTTTCGCTTTGCAATCTTTCGCAAGCCATACGGATTGCGCGTATTTCTGCGTGTCCTGTAGGGTCATATGCAGATTTGATAAAGTTACCAGCGCGTGCAATGATAGCCTTTCCGCGTATAATGACAGCACCTACGGGAACCTCATCTTTTTTTGCAGCCCATTGTGCTTCTAAAAGGGCTATTTCCATGGGCGTCAAAGTCATAATATTCTTTCTACTGAAGGTATAGAAAATCTAAAGGTTTTTCGATAGGGAATGCTATGGAATAAATAATTTATTACGCTTTTATAATGAAAAGAATACCTCTATTTTTTAAGTGTTTAAAAAAACTTGCAAGTCGGCAGATACATTATTGTCGTTAAAGGATAGAAAATGATAAATGATTATGCTACTTCCTCTTTCAGAATAAGCGGTATGGTGCATGTGAATAGTTTTCTGAACATACTTGCAAAGATTGGTTTGAAACGCAAATGAATGAAAATAATGAGAGTGAACGGATTGCTAAAAGGTTAGCGCGTGCTGGTGTTGCTTCGCGTCGAGATGCAGAAATGATGATTGTTGCAGGTCGTGTTTCTGTGAATGGTGCAGTTGTGACAACGCCTGCTTTTAATGTTAGTCGCTCTGATGTTATTAAAGTTGACGGCAAACCTTTACCTCCTATAGAACGAACGCGTTTATGGCTTTACCATAAGCCAGCAGGCCTTGTTACCACGAACCGTGATCCTGAAGGTAGACCTACAGTCTTTAGTAATTTACCAAAAGGAATGCCGCGAGTTCTTTCTGTTGGAAGGCTTGACATTAACACGGAAGGCCTTTTGCTTTTAACCAATGATGGTGGCTTAGCGCGCGTATTAGAGCTTCCTGTAACGGGGTGGGTCCGCAAATATCGTGTCCGTGCTCATGGAAGAGTAAAGCAGAGCGCGTTGGATAACCTTAAAAATGGTATTGCGATTAATGGTATTTTCTATGGTTCAATTGAAGCATCAATTGAACGCGAACAAGGGTCGAATATATGGCTTTCTGTTGCTTTGCGAGAAGGAAAAAATCGTGAAATAAAGAATGTTTTAGGGGCATTGGGATTATCAGTTAATCGATTAATACGTGTATCTTATGGTCCATTTCATCTCTCTGATTTAGAAGAAGGAGCCGTGCAAGAGTTAAAAGGGCGGATGTTACGAGATCAGTTGGGGGAGCGTTTGATTATGCAAGCCAATGCAGATTTTGATGCTCCTATTCTTAAACCATTTTCAAATTCTGCAGTTGTTGCAGAAAAGCAAAGCCAGAAAGATCTTTCTGTTGCAAATGATGGTTGGGTTTTCTCAAGTGAAAGGGCGATACGACGCCGACCAAGAGATGGTTCTGTTGAACATAGTCGCGCACGATTAAGTACAAAGTCTCATGAGAATGTAAAGAAGGAGAAAAGTGAAGAAGGAAAAGCAGAGCGTTTTCTACCGCGTTCTCGCCGAGCTAATGTTTGGATGGCTCCTGGTGCACGTCCGCAAAGTGCACGTAGAAAGCCTTCCTATAGTGAGGAGAAATCGCATGATCATAAGAGCGATTTGGATGGTAGAAAGTCCTTTCATCGAGGCAAGGAAAAGCTAAAAGAAAGTCCATCACACAAAGAGAAGAGGGAAAGTTTTGTTCAAAAACGTGGCAAAATATCTTATGACGAGACGCCTCTCTTTGGTAAGAAAGATCGCTTTTTAAAGGATAAAGAGAAAATGATAAAAGGTGGTCATGATGAGCATTCTTTTGAGAGAAAGAAAAAGGTAAAGTCGTTTGGTGGTGCTATGAAGAAATCTAAACCACATAGGGACGGTGCAAAAACTTCGAAGAGATTTGGAGGTTTCCGTGCGGATCATAGGCGGTAAATTTGCTGGGCGTGTTTTGTTTTCGCCTGTTAATCAGTCGATTCGCCCAACGAGTGATCGTACACGTGAAAGCCTTTTTA
Source organism: Bartonella sp. TT110JLCBS (assembly GCF_042193405.1). Classification (NCBI taxonomy): domain Bacteria; kingdom Pseudomonadati; phylum Pseudomonadota; class Alphaproteobacteria; order Hyphomicrobiales; family Bartonellaceae; genus Bartonella; species Bartonella sp. TT110JLCBS. The sequence goes on along the minus strand of NZ_JBHILT010000017.1, from coordinate 29,861 downwards.
ATATTCTTTCTAGCCGTGAAGAACAATTTTGGACCAATAAACGCATTCTTGATCTTTTTGCTGGTACGGGTGCTTTAGGCATCGAAGCACTTTCACGTGGAGCAAAGGCTGCTGTTTTTGTTGAAAACTCGGTTGAGGGGCGTGGGGTGCTTCAAAAAAATATAGAAGCCCTTGAATTACAGTCGATAGGGCGGATTTTGCGTCGAGATGCAACCAAACTTGGTAATATTGGAACAATGCTTCCATTTGATGTTATCTGCGCTGATCCTCCTTATAGCCGTTGTTTAGGTGAACGCGCTTTTGTAGAAGCTTTGCGAGGAGGGTGGGCAAAAGCTGATACACTCTTCATACTTGAAGAAAAGAAAGATACAATGATTCATTTACCTGACGTCTTTTATCTAGACGATGAGCGCTTTTATGGTGAGACAGCAATACGTCTCTATAAATTACGATCGCTTACATCTTGAGAAAGTTCTTGTTTTTATCGGGTAGAATGAAAAAATGCTTTTTCTCCAATAGGATATATATTCCTCGATAATAGTTATGATCTTTTTTGTCTAATTTCTTTCTGCTATACCTTAATCATCACATTTCATCAGCCGTTGAAAGCTTTAAGCTATGCGGTCTGCATTGATATCTTATATGGTGCGTAACTTCTATTTTTTGTTATTGTCTAAACTTAAAAAAGATATTTTGTTTAGTATTGAAAATATTGTTCATTTATCCTGAATATTTGTGTGTTTAGTTTAGTAATATCGCTTGTTGATTTAATCATTACATATTAAGTAAATCTGAGAGTATTAAGTATCTTATCGTTGTGCAGCTTTAAGGATACTTTTTTATATTATTCTTTATCACTAAAGATAAGTAATTTGTAAAAAGGGGGAGATTATCATGTTTAATTGGATATATAGTGAAGAGATTAGTACAGAAGCAAGTGCTGAGCAAATTTGGGCTATATGGGAAGATGTGGCATCATGGCCTTGCTGGGATAGTGAACTTGAGTGGGTAGAACTTTCTGGTGCTTTTAAAGTAGGAGCTGTAGGGCAAATGAAACCTAAAAAAGGACCTACAGTAACTTTTACACTTGATAAAGTTATAAAAAATGTTTGTTTTTCTGATTATGCTAAACTTCCTTTTACACGTATGAGTTTTAATCATGAATATATTTGTTCAACAAAAACTGGTTCTTCAAATAACAAAATTCGTCATACTGTAACCATGTCTGGTTTACTTGCTCCTTTATTTGGAATGATTATTGGATCAAAAATTAAGTTACATCTTCGGGATGCAATGATTGAAATGAGTAGACGTGCTCTTACTGAAAACAAAAGCATTTTGTAAGGGGGGGCATTTATAAAGAAGTTAATACCTTAAAAAAAGGTGCAGAAATTATAACTTATTATTAGAATGGAATCAGTTATGAGTATACGGCAAACCAATGAGCTACGGAGCATTTTTTAGTTAGCTGTTGAAATCGAGTCAAATCATCTGAGAAAATTAATTTTGCACCAAAGATCTTATGAAATTCATTGAATTTTTTTATATATAAAAGCTTATAAGATGCTCTCTTCATTGAAAATGAGAAAGTTTCAGAAGTTTATTACTTCTCTTATGATGTAGGCCGATATTGTCATGATATTTGCCTGTTTCTAATGTTGCAATATTTTTTGCATTTGAAAGCTTACAAGATAATTTCTTTGATTACTTTTAAATATAAAAATGAGTTCTTTATGATATTACGTCCATTAGGGTAAAGAAGTTTATGACTGCTCATTTTGTTGAAACCATAATGGAAGGAAATATTTTTTACTCTGTTTAAGTTTTGTTTCATTTACAAGAGTGCCGTCTCATTATGAGAGAGTTTATAGAAGCAAAGAAGTGTATACAAATATAAGGCATTTTCTTGATTCTTGCTTGGAAATTAAAGAATGCTATAGGAAAGATATGAGGTAAGTTTTTTACTACCCAGAGGAAGAAAAACCTGTGATTTAGATCATTTTATGCTTTTTGAATTTTTGAGGATCTTGACTGAAATTCAAGTGTTATTGCTAGGTCTTTTGTTGATTGCCAAGTTTTCAGTTGTTTTGATTGTCAGTATAGATTTGGCTTCTAAAATGATAAGATCCTATGAGAAATCTTGAAACGAAAGAGATTTTGCGGCATATTACATCTTTTCATAAAGAAGCTAAAAGGAAAATGATTTAATGCATTAAGAGAAAAAGAATGCATGAAATGTGCATAATCTTATGAATAAACACACAAGAGTTATATTCTGATTTGTATAAATTTGTCAGAATGCTTATCAATGTAAATAATAAAATATTTTAGGGAGTCTATAATGACTGACAAAAACCAGATTGAGAAAGCTGTTTCGTTGGTTGAAGCAGCAAGGCGTTCTGGGGCAGATGCTGCTGATGCTGTTATTGTTCATACTCATTCTACCAGTGTATCAGTTCGTTTTGGGAAAGTCGAATCGACAGAAGCAGCAGAGAGCAATGATTTTACTCTAAGGGTTTTTGTTGGAAAAAAAGTAGCAAGTGTTTCTGCTAATTTAGGATCTTATCCGCAAGAACTTGCGGAACGTGCTGTTGCGATGGCTAAAGCTTCTCCCGATAGTTTATTTGAAGGTTTGGCAGATAAAGAGTGTTTGGTTAAGTATCCTAAAGATCTTGATCTTTTTGATGATTTTGTACCCAGCAGTCATTTTTTAACAGAAGATGCTTTAAAAACGGAGGCAGCAGCTCTTGATGTTAAAGGTGTAAGCAATTCTGGTGGCGCTGCAACAGCTTATGGCCGTAGTGGGTTTGTTCTTGTGACCAGCGATGGTTTTTGTGAAGCCTATCGCTCAAGTTGTTTTTCACGTTCTTGTAGTGCTCTTGCCGGAGAAGGAACACAGATGGAGCGAGATTATGATTATACAACAGCCTTACATTTTTCTGATTTAGAGGCAGCAGAAACTGTGGGAAAGAATGCAGGGCTTGGTGCTGTTCGACGTTTGGGTGCAGTTCGTGCGGCAACTGGGGGCGTTGATGTTATTTTTAATCCGCGTACGGCTCGTGGAATTGCAGGGCATATCGCATCTATGGTCAATGGAGCTTCTGTGGCTCGTAAAACGAGTCTTTTACAGAATTTTCTAGGCAAGGAAGTGATGAAGCCTAATGTTAATGTAACCGATCAACCTTTGCGATTACGTGGAAATGCTTCTCATCCTTTTGATGGAGAAGGGGTAGAGGGGCAAACACTCAATATTATTGAAAATGGTATTTTAAAAAATTGGCTTCTTTCATCATCTACAGCACGAGAATTGGGACTTAAAACAAATGGACACGGTGTGCGTTCGGCATCATTGGTGCAGCCGACCAGTACAAATTTTGCTATTGAACCGGGTTTAGTATCGCCTTGCGATATGATAAAAGATTTGCGAAATGGATTTTATGTGACCGAATTATTCGGTCATGGCATTGATTTTATTACTGGTCAGTATAGTCGTGGGGCTTCCGGTTTTTGGATTGAAAATGGTGAAATTGCTTATCCGGTGAGTGAAGTAACGCTAGGCTCTGATTTGCTTCATATGTTAGCACATTTAACACCTGCCAATGATATTGATCGGCGTTATAGTACCGCTGCTCCAACATTGTTAGTTGAAGGGATGACACTTGCAGGAAAATAATACGCATCATTCTTCTGATTTAAATCTTTTGCGTGAGGTTTGTCGAGAGGCAGGAGATTTAGCAATGCGGTATTTTGGATGCACGTTGGATGTCTGGATTAAAGAAGGTAATTCCCCGGTCAGTGAAGCAGATTTTGCTGTTGATCATTTCTTGAAAGAGAAGCTTCTTGGAGCACGTCCAAATTATGGATGGATTTCAGAAGAAACAAAAGATAATCGAGAAAAACAAGATTATTATGAGCGCTCTTTTGTTGTTGATCCTATTGATGGAACGCGTGGTTTTCTTTCTGGCAATCCTTATTGGTGTATTTCGGTTGCCATTATTGAGAATGGGCGTCCTATTGTGGGTGTTCTACAATGTCCGGCTCAAGGGGATGTTTATGCAGCTGTAACGGGTGGAGGGGCAACATTAAATGGGATAAAACTTCCTCGTTTAGCCTTTCAGGTTCATCGAAAATATAAAATTTCACTTGATAAATCGCTCGCACAAAAATTACCAGATGATTTTCTCAATCAAGTTAGTCTTTACCATTATCTTCCTTCTCTTGCTTATCGTATTGTTCTTGTTGCTCAAGATGAAATTGATATCGTATTAGTTCGTCCAAATTGTCATGAATGGGATATTGCCGCTGCTGATCTTATTTTGCAGGAGTGTGGAGGGTGTTTTTTATCGCTTGATGCCTCTTTACTATCTTATGGAATTGAACCTTACCAATATGGACTTTTAATTGCTGGTAAAAATAATTGCTGTCAAGATATGATAGATGTTGTTCGTCAAACAAAGTTAGTTTAATCACGTAAAAGCACGCTAAAATAATCTAAATAATATAGAGGCACATATGACTGAAACCAACGAAAAAAAACAATATTTACATCTTGTATTTGGTGGGGAATTAAAAAATCTTAATAGTAATCAATTCAAGAATCCCGATGATTTAGATGTGGTTGGTATTTTCTCAGATTATCAATCCGCTCAAGAAGCATGGCAGGCAAAAGCACAAAGCAGTGTAGATAATGCATTACAACGTTATTACATTGTAGATTTGCATCAGTTTCTTGATGCAGAGTTAGGCGATGCAGAATAAAGCTTGAATATTTGGTCATTATAACCTGTAGATTGCTTCATGCTTTTGTTTAGTCGTCCTTTTCATAGGTACGTTCTTCGGGTAAAATAGAATGCCGTAAAAAAGAATATGCTTGTTGTTTAAAATTCATATGTTTTTTTAAGAAACATCTCCCAAAGCACCCAAGCCCATTTCATAATAGTGTCCGTGCAAGGTATAAAATCCATTATTGCACCACCATCTTTACGCTTAATAAAAATGCAAGACAGTTTCTATCAAACTATTTACAACAGCAATATTATCATGACAGCTATCACTCGAAGTTTATGATTATATTGTGAATAGTCACTCTGCTTTTGAATGGGGGATGAGACACTAATGCGTTAAGATTAATAAAAAGAGTAGCATTATTAATGATAGCAATTATTACTCTGTTGAGATTATTAGCACTCGTTACTTATCTATTGGAATTTTTTCAACGAGTTATTACTATAAGCTTAGAAACCATGAAAGTCGTTAGAAACTTTACCAAAATTAGAAATTTAGAGAAACTGAATAGATTTATGAAGTTAACTTACCTCAGAAGGGTTTCTTGAGTACTCATTTAAAACTAAAATCTATAAGTTAATCATTTTGTGTTGATTATATACAATCTTAAAAGGAATAATATATCATTGCGACCTCCTGAAAAGAGAGGATTTAAAATTTTGAAAACTCTTATTTAAATTGCTTTAAGACTTTTAAGAAATTCTCTATTAAACAAGATTAGATTTTTCTGGATTACCTTTAAGAGATTATATCACAATTTAAAATGAGAACTCTATACTATTCAAAAGTTTTTAAGATTAGTTTGACATATTCATTTTATTGAAATGAAATAATAGAGATTGAGCTTTCTTTTAAACACATTTTATTTGTTGTATTTATATTAGGTTGTAATGTCTATATGGGTTATTTTTTGAAAAATTGACAATACCTAACATATGTAAAAATAAGCTTTTTCTCTAAAATACCAACGTGCAAAATTCAAAGTCTCATTAAAATCATAAGAAGTATTTATTCAGTGAGTTGAAAAAATTGATACAATCTATGTCATAGGTTTATCATTTATATTTTAAAAATTATAATCGACTGAAATGTAGTTTTGTTATTTTTGAGTAAGATTTTTTATAGGGTGCAGAATGAAGTGATAAAATCGATATAAGTTACAAAATTTAATTAAAAGAGATTTAAATAATGTGTATATGTATTGAATTTTCTCATGGATTAAGCTTTTTTTATTTAAGATATCGATGATATTAAAAAATATGGATGCAACCAATAGTGTTGATGAATTTTTTAACAAAATAAGTATATAGATATCTTAAAATAGCTGGATGAGGTGATTTTAAATGGTAGAATTAAAGGCACATACGGCTCTTTTAAGCTATCGGATAATTGGTTTTTGCTTATGTCCTGTTATTCCTTTTTATTTGTTCTTTCGTGCTATTCGTGGAAAAGAAGAGTGGTGTCGCAAAAAAGAGCGTTTAGGTAAAAGTTCTTATGTACGCCCCCAAGGTTCATTAGTTTGGTTGCATGCAGCAAGTGTTGGAGAAACACTTGCACTTTTTCCACTTGTAAATTATATTTTATCATTGAAAATCAATGTGTTAATGACAACAGGGACTGTGACATCTTCTACTCTTGTGAAAAAACATTTTGGTAATAGGTTGATTCATCAATATGCTCCTTTGGATTTAGATTTTGCAGTGCGCCGTTTTATTAGTCATTGGAAGCCTGATCTCGTCTTGATTTGTGAATCAGAAATTTGGCCCCTTCGTATTAAAGAACTTGCAAAAATGCGTATTCCGCAGATTTTGGTTAATGCCCATATGTCTGAACGTTCTTTTAAAGCTTGGCAAAAACGACGCGTTCTTGCCAAACATATTTTTAAGGATATTGATTTGGCGATTGGTCAAAACGAAAGAGATGTAGCTTATTACCATAAACTTGGCGTAAAATCTGTTACGTTTTCTGGTAATCTCAAGGCTGATGTTTTTCTGGTTGAAAATCAAGCATTGCTTGCACGTTATCGTAATGCTATCGGCAATCGTCCAGTTTGGGCAGCTGTTTCAACGCATGAAGGGGAAGAGGAGATTGCTTTTGAGGTCCATAAGATTGTTAAAAATTATTTGCCAGATTTATTAACAATTATTGTGCCTCGTCATCCTGAACGTTCAGAAGATCTTATCAGAAAATGCGATAATAAGGGGTTAAGTTTTATTCGTAGGAGTAGAGATGCTGTTCCAAACATGAATACCGATATTTTATGGGGAGATACCATTGGAGAAATGGCACTTTTTCTTCGCTTATCACAAGTTTCTTTCGTTGGTAAATCGTTATGTGGAAACGGTGGACATAATCCCTTGGAATTGGCTTTGCTTGGCTCTGCTATTTTGACAGGGCCCCATGTTTCAAATTTTCAAGAGATGTTCAAACAATTTCTAACGCATGATGCAGCATATATGGTTCAAGATACAAAACAGCTTGCTATTCAGGTGTATAAGCTTTTAACCAATGAAACATTGCGACAAGAAATGGTTGATAAGGCTTATGAAGTGGCGACAGGTATGGCAGGTGCACTTGAGCGCACATTAAAGGTTTTAGATCCATTTTTACACCCCCTTGTAATACAAACAGGTTTACGTCAACGTCAGGGTAGATATGCATATTAGCGCCCCCCATTTTTGGTGGAAAAATAAAAGCTTTTTGCGTTTTGTATTAGCCCCAGTTTCATGGGGGTATGGTTATTTTTCAAGTCGTTTTATGGCAAGACAGCCTCCCGTGATTAATCTGCCTGTTTTGTGTATTGGAAATTTTACATGTGGTGGTGCGGGTAAAACGCCGGTTGTTATTGCTTTTACCAAGGTGGCTAAAGAACTTGGTTTTGTACCTGGTATTGTATCTCGTGGTTATGGTGGATCAGTTAAAGGGGTACATCTTGTAAATGAGAAATATGACAATGCACGCGATGTTGGAGATGAGGCACTTTTACTTGCACGGCATGCTTTTGTAGCTGTATCACCTAATCGTTATGCAGCGGCGCAACGGCTTAAGCAAGAGGGATGTAATCTTATTTTAATGGATGATGGATTTCAAAGTCGCCGTCTTTATATGGATTATGCGTTACTCGTTGTTGATGCGATGCGCGGTTTTGGTAATGGAGCTGTCTTTCCAGCAGGACCTTTGCGCGTACCATTAAAAACGCAGTTTTCTTTTATGGATAGTGTTTTATTGATTGGTCACTCCGATGCGCCTGATAATGTTGCTTTTCTTGTTTCGCGTACTGGAAAGCCTTTATATCGTGCTCATCTTAAAGCCAGTGCTTCTGATGAGGTTTCAGGAAAATCATTTTTGGCATTTGCCGGTATTGGCAATCCAGATAAGTTTTTTAAATCTATTAAAGAATTATCTGGTCATGTGGTGCAAACTTACATATATCCAGACCACTATTTTTTCACAGATGAAAATTTAAAAAGCCTTATACAAAAGGCTAAAATGCACAATTTATGGCTCGCAACAACAGCTAAAGATTATACCCGTATACAGACAATTCACACGCAAAAAGATTTGAAAAATCTTATTGTCTTTGATGTGAATGTCGATTTTGTTCAAAAAGACTTCTGTCGAATGGTTCTTGAGGAGGTCATGACCCGCTTTAGAAAACGTTCCCTTGAGTTTTCTTGTCTAAAAGGCAAAGGCTAAATTTATAGCTTTCAAAGGGTTATTTTTCTTTTGTTTTTAACAATTGCTTGAGATATGGGTTGCACTCAAGTTCACGTTGATAGGAGATTTCACAACTAGCATATGCTTCTTGGCGGTGATGATTCCAATATTTTAAATCATCTATAGGGATTTTTTGCCCGCTAACAGCACAAATAGTATAGGTGCCATATTCTATAATGTCATATCCGTTATTAGAATAATGAATTTTTGCTTCGCGTTCACTATCGGAAAACATTATAACTCCTTTTTGCTTGATACAAGAGATTCAAGAAAAGTGCCATAAAATATATTATAAAGTCGAGAGTTAATTTAAAAATATTTTTCTTGTCAAAATGATGAAGAGTTTATTTTCTGCCAAAAAGCCGTTCTATATCTGCCAATTTGAGTTCAATATAAGTAGGGCGTCCATGATTACATGTACTTGTATTAGGTGTTGCCTCCATTTGTCGTAATAGTGTGTTCATTTCTTCAGGGCGTAAAAGGCGCCCTGACCGTATTGAGCCGTGGCAGGCCATCGTTGCTGCAACATAATCAAGCATTGCTTTTAAATTATTTGTTGTATCATACTCAGCGGCCTCATCTGCGAGATCTTTAATAAGGGCTTGGACGTTGATCTCTCCTAACATGGAAGGTGTTTCACGCACAACAATTGCTCCTGGTCCAAATGGTTCTATTCCTAATCCAAATTTTTGCAAAGCATCTTTATGCGTTAAAAGACATGTTGCATCCTCTTCAGAGAGTTCTACAATTTCAGGAATAAGTAATAACTGTGAAGGAAGCGGTTTGGAATAAAGTGCATTTTTGAGTGCTTCATAAACCAATCGTTCGTGAGCTGCATGCTGATCGACAATGATCAAACTATCTTGTGTTTGGGCGATAATATAGTTTTTATGGATTTGTGCTCTGGCCGCTCCTAATGGATAAGATAGCTCTTCTGATGAAGATGTAGTGTTTGGAATGTATGCATCTCCACTTGGTGTATTTAAGCCCTCCATAATAGGAGCAGCATCTTCTTTTAAATCAAAAGAGCGAGTACTATCCAATGGTTTGTGAACCATTGAAGCGCTGGTAAAATGATGAGGCTGTGAACTGTAAGAAGAGAACTGGTGAGTGTTCTTAAAATTGCCTAATGGTTGTTGTGCCAATGGTTGTTGTGTTTGAAATGCAGCAAGCATTGCTTCAGAACGGGTTGAAGTCGGACGAATACCAGATTGCTGCAATGCTTCACGAATAGCTCCAACAATCAAACCACGAATTAATCCTGGATCACGGAATCGTACATCAGCTTTGGCTGGGTGAACATTAACATCTACCTCAGCAGGTGGGAGATCAATAAAAAGAATAGCGACAGGATAACGATCTCGTGTCATGACATCAGCATAAGCACCTCGGAGTGCACTCCATAGAAACTTGTCACGCACGGGACGCCCATTAACATAAGCAAATTGATGAAGGCTGTTATTTCGGTTGAAAGATGGTAAACAGGCAAAACCCGTTAAGCGCACCGCTTCGCGTTCAGCATTCAGCGCGATGCTATTAGGGGCAAATTCTTTTCCCATAATTTGTGTAATGCGTTGTAATTGTCCTTGAGTATTATTTTCTGTAGCAGACAGTTCCATAGATGTTCTGTCTAATCCTGAAAGAGAAAAGCGGATATGTGGAAATGCGATAGCAATTCGCTTAATCATATCGCTAATAGCATTTGTTTCAGCCCGATCAGTTTTCATAAATTTTAATCGTGCCGGCGTGACAAAGAAAAGATCACGAACTTCAACAATTGTTCCAAGGTTTGCAGCAGCTGGTTTGGGTCCTACAATTTTTCCAGCAGTAACGGAAATTTCAGCAGCGCTCTCAGCATCTTTTGTTCGTGAAATGAGTTTAAGTTTAGCAACAGAACCAATAGAAGGGAGGGCTTCTCCTCTAAATCCAAGGAAGCAGATATTGTGTACGTCATCGGTAATCTTTGAGGTGCAATGGCGAGAAACCGCTAAAGTTAATTGATCGGCAGGAATCCCACAACCATTATCACTGACTTTGATAAAATTTTTTCCACCATTTGCCGTAATAATTTCAATGCGCGTTGCACCAGCATCAATAGCGTTTTCAACAAGTTCTTTGACAACATTTGCTGGTCGTTCAATAACTTCACCAGCGGCGATTTGATTAATAATATTTTCGCTAAGATGGCGTATAATCATAATAAATTCTAACAGGAATCTTAAGGGTTCTATAAAAAATTATGATAACATCATTTGCGCTACATTCAAGAATAAGAGAGGATGAGAGATATTATTTTTACAATACCTCCTGTTTATTTTTAAAGAGAAGCAAAATGTTTTTCAGTTGGGTAAAACAGAAAAAATCGTTTTTATCACCTTAAAATAGCTTGCACCAATTTATCATCTAGGTCAAAAAAGAAACAATGTAAAAGGGAAGGCGATATATATGACGCGTATAAGCGGTATTTTAGCAGATAGTGATATACAGGCTTTGATTGATAATAATTTTCTCAAGGCTTGCTATCCATTTGATAGATCTCAAATACAACCAGCAAGCCTTGATCTTCGTTTAGGGGAGAAAGCTTATCGTATACGTGCTTCTTTTATGCCGGGTTCTGATGCAAAAGTTTTGGATAAGCTTGAACGGTTAAAGTTGCATGAGTTTGATTTACGAGACGGAGCGGTTTTGGAAACGGGGTGTGTTTATATTGTTCCTCTTTTGGAAAGTTTAGCTTTACCAGAATTTTTATCTGCTGTTGCCAATCCCAAAAGTTCTACGGGGCGATTAGATATTTTTACACGCGTCATTACGGATAATGCGCAGGAGTTTGATAAAATTTGTGCTGGTTATCACGGTCCACTTTATTTGGAAGTTAGTCCACGAACATTTCCAATTTTAGTACGTACAGGCTCGCATTTATCACAGCTTCGGTTTAGAAAAGGGCACAGCTATTTAAATGAAATTGAGCTGCATGCTTTGCATAGGCAAGAAACGCTGATATCGGATGATCTTCCTAATATTAGTGCTGATGGTATTGGACTTTCCATTAATTTAAAAGGAGATGAAAACGGGCTTATAGGTTATCGCGGTAAACATCATACAAGTGTTATTGATATTGATAAACGTGCTGTTGCTCACATTTTAGATTTTTGGGAACCTCTTTTTGATCGAGGTCAAAGGGAGCTCGTTCTTGATCCTGATGAGTTTTACATTTTAGTTTCACGAGAGTCTGTTCATGTGCCTCCACTTTATGCTGCAGAAATGCCTCCTTTTGATCCCTTAGTTGGTGAGTTTAGGGTGCATTATGCAGGTTTTTTTGATCCAGGGTTTGGGCATAAGGAGGCAGGTGGTAAAGGGGCAAGGGCAGTTTTAGAAGTACGTAGCCATGAAGTTCCCTTTATCTTAGAGCATGGTCAAATTATTGGCCGTTTGGTCTATGAACATATGCTTAATCGACCATCAACCCTTTATGGATATGATGTTGGATCACATTATCAAGCACAGGGTTTAAAGTTATCCAAGCATTTTAAATGAATTGAGAACTACGAATTTTGATAACATGTATGCAGAAAGCGTATTTTAGATAAAAGAAAATTTTGTGCTTCGCAAAACCGGCATTATGCATTCTATTTTTAATTTCCAAGGTTATCTCATCCCTTGCATTTGAGAAGATATGAGAGGCATTTTTGCTTTTTTTTCAAGAGGTTGTATCTATACAAACTCTACTTATGATGTGCAAAAGAATAGTTTTGATTATTTCATCATGACAAAATCTAAAATGAAAGAATCTGACTATATTCAATATGTCATACATATATATTATTATAATAAATCAATAGGTTAATAAAATTCAATATAACAGTAGCGTATTCACTTTTCAAATTAAATATGCGAGATTGGATACTGCACTTGACTCCATTTTTCTAGAGTTTAATGACCAGTATATTTTATTTTGTATAAAAAATATCTTTAAAGAGTTAATAAATAAGTTTTTCACTAAATTTTAGTAACATAATAAACATTGTTCTAATTTTAGTAACTCATTTATAGCCTCAAGATATAAAATTGCTAGAAAATTATTCAATTAAATATGAAGATTTTCTATTAGTATGAACATTAAAAGTTTTTTATGTTGTATGTGAATTAGGCACTGTATATTTTTATAAACTTTCATGAATAAGTAACAGGTCTCAGTTTTGAATATTGATATAAGAAGATTTCTGGATATATGCGACAGCTTTATTTCCAGTATTAATAAAGGATTTTTTCATCTTTTGAAGGAGATTATGGTTTATACTTAATGATGCTCTATATTCTTAATAACTGATAATGTAAGAGCCTTTGGAGGGAGAAACGACTTTAAATTATAACTAATTAAGCTACGGAGCAATCGCTTTCGAAGAGGTATTGGTTTAAAGGGAGTATAACAATTTCAATTGCACATGAAAAATATATGAGTAGACACGTTATTAATGATACTTCATACTGTGAAATTTTAAATTTGGATAAGAGAAATAAAGACGTTGTTTTTATCAATTAGTTTTTTTTTAGAAAGTTGCAATCTCTGTTGCTTCTATCTATTCAATAGAGCGTTTGGGGAGAATATCGAATAGGTAGATACACGGATTCGCTTTTATGCGTTTTAGGATGTCTTCTCTTTTTATTTAGGAACAATGGTGCCATCAATGATTATTTCTTCAACACTTGATTATCGTAAGGCAGCAAAGCGTCGTCTTCCTCCCTTTCTTTTTCACTATATTGATGGTGGGGCTTATGCTGAAGAAACGATGCGACGTAATTATACAGATCTTCAAGCACTTGCACTGCGTCAAAGGATTCTAAGGCAAGTTGGTGAAGTTGATCTTTCAATCAAGCTTTTTGATCAGACACTTGATCTACCGATTGTGCTCGCACCTGTTGGGCTAACGGGCATGTATGCACGTCGTGGTGAGGTGAAAGCAGCGCGCGCCGCAGCGGAAAAAGGGATCCCTTTTACGCTATCCACGGTTTCAGTTTGTCCCATTGCGGAAGTACAAGAGGCGGTTGGAGGTACATTTTGGTTTCAACTTTATGTTCTCAAAGATCGCGGTTTCATGCGTGATGCACTAGAGCGGGCTTGGTTAGCTGGTGTACGCACGTTGGTTTTTACAGTTGATATGCCCGTTCCTGGTGCACGTTATCGTGATGCGCATTCGGGAATGTCTGGTCCTTATGCTGGATTACGTCGTTTTTTACAAGCTTTAACTCATCCATATTGGGCTTGGAACGTTGGTGTTATGGGGCACCCTCATGATCTTGGAAATGTTTCCACTTATCTCAAAAAGAAGATTGCATTAGATGATTATGTAGGTTGGCTTGGTGCAAATTTTGATCCATCAATTGGTTGGCATGATCTACAATGGATTCGCGATTTTTGGAAAGGAAAAATGGTTTTGAAAGGTATTCTTGATACAGAAGATGCGCGAGAAGCCGTACGATTTGGTGCTGATGGTATTGTTGTTTCCAATCACGGTGGACGTCAGCTTGATGGTGTATTATCAACAACACGGGCGTTGCCTGAAATTGCGGATGCTGTAAAGGATCATTTGACTATTTTAGCGGACTCAGGTGTTCGTTCTGGTCTTGATGTTGTACGCATGATAGCACAAGGAGCGGATGCTGTTATGATTGGTCGTGCTTTTGTTTATGCGCTTGCGGCAGCAGGTAAGAAAGGTGTTATGCATCTCCTTGATCTTTTTGCCAATGAAATGCGGGTAGCTATGACACTGACAGGTGCTCAGACAATCAAAGATATTACCCGCAAGAGTTTGGTGAATACAGATATTTTTAAGCAATGAAAGCAATATGTTATACCACTTTAAAAAAAAGAAAGTCTTTTTTATAGAGGAGCATAATTATATATTTTACAAATATGTTGACAGTTAAAATTAAATAGAAAAGATCAAAAAACTTTTCTATAAAATCACAGAAAATACTCAATAACTATAATAGTATTAAAGAAAAAATGTTAATAATAATAAAAACAAAAAAAATAATAATAACATTGCATACATCTTTTATTTATTTTATTAAAAACTTATTCTATGGATAAAAAGGAATAAGCGCTGCTATTAAAGGTACAACAACTGTTGATATAGAAAAAATAAATATATATAATGCTGTGAACATTTTCCCTCCTATGTATAAAAACATTAAAATATAAAATTCATTTAGTTTTATTCCAATATGAAATAATATTAATTATAATATATAAATAACATTATTAAAATGTCAATATGTATTTATTGTAATATTTAATTATAATAAAATCGGATCAATATAAATAATGTTTCTATAATCTATATATTATTTATATTAATTTTATTGAATAATATATTATATGGATATGATATTGTTTTTATGGAGTACGTTTTTAAGCAATGAAAAAATATCCGTACTATCTTTAAAAAAAGCTGGTTTACTGAGAGCAAAACTGCGTGAATTAATGTGCTTTTCTTTCTTATTTTCTTGCATCCTCAATGATTTATGATGTTTTTGAACTGGTGAGCATATTAGGAAGCAGTTGAATATTTTTTATATAGTATGTCATTTCTAACACTATTTATACGTTCTCGATTGATTTCATAACTTGTTAAATGTCCAGCTCGTTTTTATTGCAGATGGGGACGTTTGGTGTTCCTAATGATACAAAATGGCATAGAATGTTTTGTTCCATAAGCGATTTAACAATTGCATCTCCAAGCTTCTCCTTTGATACTATGCTCTTCACAGACAACAAAAGATTGGTGAGATTGCATAACTCTAGCACTGATCTATTATCTCAAAGTTGAATTGTTGGCACACTTGTAAGCGTTGGAATAACTTCATGTTTTTTGAAGCTCTTCAGCAACATCAAGACAAATTTGAACAGTTTCTTCAGTAGCAAGTAAGATAACATCTTTTCCTTTTTTAAACAGAAGTTTTACTGATATTAATTTTTAAAGTATTTTTATGAATATTTATAACAGCGCGCTTTCCTAAATCTATATAAACGGGGACAAGATTACTCAGAGTAGAAAGGATTACAGTTTCTATTTGATTGAATTATTACTCATAAGTAATTGGATAGTATTTACTTTATCGCTGAGTAAAAAAGAAAAGTTTTTCTCTCTTTAAATAGAGGATGGATTGTCATTTCGCCAATAGGAATAGTTTGCGAGCAATTTGTTTTATGCAAGATAACTTAACATTGCAGTTACTTTTTATCACTTGAAGCTGTGAAAAGAAAGCTAAGATAGATGAAAGAATGTAAAAAATGATGGATACATTTTAAGATAAAAAATTATAATTTTGTTAATTCCACGCCAGTTGCTGCTGATATTGGTGACAAAAGAAATTTGATCAAAAAAATATCAAAATTATTTGAGGACATTCCTCATGGCATGTAGAGTAAACCTTTTTGTTGGTATGGGTGAGATTTTCTTTGAGCAGAAATTGATTCTATCCCCTGAAATCAGCAATAATCTCTCAGGTTATGTCGTAAACTTTTTAAGGATGTTACAACACCACTATCGTCCTTTTATGAAAAAGGTTAGCATTTCAGATGAGCAGTTGTGAGGAATTTCAACGTTTAATACAGCAAGATCCAGAAACTCTCACGGATTTAGAACGGGCTTCAAGATTTTTATATTTACAGCGATTAAGTTTTTGAGAGAAGGTAAATCGTACGATGAGAGTTGAAATCCATCGTAGCGCGGGGGCTTAAGCCCTTTCAATTTGAATGCGTGCTAAAACTTATTTTCCTCTGTTTAGCAGGTGTTAGCATTGAACATTTAGACTAGTCTATTTTTATTGTGCGTTATGATCGTCTAAAAATCTTGTTCTATCTTTTACCACTTTAATTATGGTTTTGAGGGTTATTAAAGAAAGGATTTTTATAAGCGGGAGGATTATCAGCCGATGTCTAAGCTGTTTGCATAAATAAAGGGGAGTTTTTTGTCTTTAAACAATATGCTAGAAATTCAAAAAACTTTAGTTAACTTCATAAAAGAGGTTATACCATCTTATACAGATTGCTCTGCAAATAACACAATTGCTGGTAAGGAATGGGGCATCACCAATTTTGATTTCTAAAAAAGAAACAATACGTATTAAATAGTCTTTAACTTTACAGACTTTTAAAGAATCCTTTCAGAACCTTTTGAAAAAAGTGAATTGATAGAAGATTTTCTATCAAAATATAGCAACTTTTCTAACAAGTTACGAATAAATCTAAAAATATATATTAAATATAAAAACAGTGCGATATGCAGGCTGTCTGGGCTTTAGAAATAAGAATCAAAGCGTATAAAGATGCATAGAGGTGAGATTGAGATATACCATTTTTATGATTCAATAAAAAATAAAAATTAAAGAAAAAATTCTCTATCAAAAATTTAAGGTAGTTTAAAAGGTGGACGGGCAATGCATGGAAGGATGAGCGAGAAGATGAATTAGGGGAGAGCGATTTATGGATTATCAGTATCTTTGTAAAAGTACCTTCTTAAGATAAATATTGTGATAAAGTAAGACAGTGGTTGAATGTTCAAAAAGATAATACGCGCTCTTAATTTTTCCGTTATACACATCACAATAAACGCCGTGAAAGGCACGGTTCTGTTACAAACTTTCTCTAAAAGCAGCATATGAGTTTGCAAGATATTAGAGTGATGTTTTAAAAGAAGGTAATGGTCCCATTTTATTTCAGGAACAAGTTATCTTAAAACAGCAAAGCAATATTTTTCAAGAAACTGCAAAAGCGACTTTTGAAAGCAAAAAAGCAGAGTTAAAAAATGAAGGTAAAAACGGTTTCTGGTTTTCTCTACTCGAGTTGCATGTTATTTCCCACATAGGAAATTTACCTATAGAAAAATTAACAGCCCAGATCATTCATAATGTGTTCCCGCCACTTTAGCATGAAAAAGCAGATATAGTGCGAAAGTATTTGCCTTATCGTCAACATCATTATTATAATTAGGAAGCTGAAGCAACGTCATTTACAAATCACATAGAGCCTATACCATTATTCATTATATAGTTCCGTAGATTGCTTTTCTTCAAGCATACCAGCTCCTAGATGTTATTTTTGTTGAAAACAGAACCTTTGTGTATGATCAGTTCTTTGAACGACGATAGTAGTGTAATCCATAAAATCTTTTCTCATCCTCTTTTGATAAGATAACAAAGATGCCCTTAGAATACATCAATAGACTTAATCATTTTACACAAATATAACCTGTTGAATCCTTTAGTTTCAACTTAAACGTCCCTTAGTCACTCTAATTAAATCTAATCGACCACCAGAGT
Organism: Bartonella sp. TT110JLCBS; assembly: GCF_042193405.1. Lineage (NCBI taxonomy): Bacteria > Pseudomonadati > Pseudomonadota > Alphaproteobacteria > Hyphomicrobiales > Bartonellaceae > Bartonella > Bartonella sp. TT110JLCBS. Next base: position 12,035 of record NZ_JBHILT010000017.1, on the reverse strand, counting down.
GTTTTAATCCTTTAAGTGTTAATCTGAGTGTATCCACCTCTTTCAAATCTTTTCATTGATTGATGTTTCAGAGGAATTATATTTTTATCACTTTATTTTCCGTATATCTCTCCAACCACATAAACGTTCACCTTGTTCGTTATGTTTTAAAATATCTCTCGCCAAATTTGGACTAATGACATTGATATCTTGTCTATTCAAATAAATTGGCAGCCATCCAATACAAGAAGTTCATTCATTCGTCGCGCAGCCAGTTAGAAAGCTTAGTACGCATAGCAGCATCAGTTTTCTTATTAATCTTCATTTTCTACCTTAAGCCGTGTTGTCCTATTTTGAAAGCTTCCTTTGTTTGCTTTTGCTTCTCAACTTGTTTCCCAAGAAAAAAGGCTTTCACTAAAGCTATAAGAAAAGCTGCTATGGTCACTGATGTCATTGTTAGATATTTTTTTATCCATAAGATCATAGGCGGTGTTCTTGAAAGCGTTTAGCAATGTATACCATAGCTGTACAAGCAGCTAAAACCATAATGCCTGCTAAAACCCATTGAACAGGACCATTTCCTGAAAAAAGCCCTCCAAGCCCTGAAAAAGAACCTATGATTGGTGCAAGAGCTTCTACTTTGCAAATACCTGTTACACCTTCTGATTCTACTACATGATAATTTGGAGCAACATGAGATCCTTTCGCCCATAATCCTGCTTCGGCTGCTCGGCGATTGACAAGACCTTGGATACGTTTTCCTCCTACTCTTGTCCATTTTTGTAATTCAGTTGGTACCACTTCATATGCACCTTTATTGAGCTTTTTTAAAAGTGTAGAATTGCAAAAGGCTGTTATTCCTACGTTATAGCAAAATGATACTAATGCCGCGAATTGTTCATTGTTTAAAGGAACGGTAACGGCTTTTTCAACAACGAGTTCACACTCTCTCAAATCCTGACAAAGGATTTTTTCAGCTTCTTTTTCCGTAATTTGCATGTCTTTGTGGACGCTTGGAGCACCAGCAGCATTTGTATGTCCATAACCAATTGTCCATACACCACCAGAATATTCATAAGCCGATAAACGTAAGCCTTCCAATTGCTTAATCAATGCAAGCCCTTCTTTTGATATTTTTCGCATTATTCTTACCTATAAAAAAACCTACACAAAGCAGGATATGAATCGAAAACTTACATCTACTCATTTTTAAGAACAGAACAGCGAAAGGGCATAATAAATTCAAAGTCTCCATAGTGAGTTATGTTAAAATCCATATCGTTTTTTGAACAAATATTATGCTAAACACCATTCATTTTGCAGCAATTGATCTCCATCTCAAGATAATAACTTTATAATAGATCCATTTATAATCAGATAGATTTTACTCATAAATTCTTACAGTTGATCCAGAATGATTTAGAAGAACTTTACTTAAAAAACTTCAATAATCCTGATGAAAAAAAGCATTTTTTAACAAAAAAATAAGAGATATAATAAGTAATGAAATAATAGGTATTGATTTTCAAGTAATTGCATAACCCATAAATTACACCATAGAATTATTTTTATAAAAACAAAAAAACATTACAGTTGAATATTATAGATCTACAAATTATCTTAGAATCAACACGATATACACGTAACGTATTATACATATTTAATAAAAAAATCTATAGTGAATTTAACTATTATTTATTTTTTCCTCTAATTGCTTAATTTTCTTAAAAAATATCTTTATGAAGGATTTTAAATAAAATGTTATATAAAACATAATCGATATTTTCTCCCTCTCTAGTAGTCTGTTTCCAACTAAAACAATATAGTAGTGGAGCATATTCAATATATGGACCAATGATATTGGATAGTGTTGTAAAGAATATTGTATTGTAATAAACTTGAACGATGATTTCGGTTTCATATATTTTTTCCATATGAATAACGCTTTCGTCTTTTTCATATGAAGCGTTTTATGGGGCATTTGAGGCCAATGGTATCATCTTTGTCTAGTGATGTATTGGCTACGTTTCCAGAAGCGTCTTAAACAAATCAATCAAGCTGTTGAAATCTTTTTAGAGGCAATAATACAAGAGATACAAAAGATTTTAACAAAAAGCCGCTTGAAGATATGGGAGGTTCTCTCCTCCTAGCATCTCCGCCCATTTACATAACATAAAAAAGAGAAAGGTAATGAGATGATATTTGATGATGGCGATAGATATGTAACAACCCGTGAATGTGTACAGCTTTTTAGTGTATCCACAACAACGATTCGCCATTAGATGCTTCAAGGTGTATTTCCAAAGCCATGCAAGCTAGGGAGAGCAGTAAGGTGAAGGAAAAAAGAGATTTTAGCACTCACTCCAACGAAAAATAAGGAGCAAATAAGAACAAATTAGATAAAATTATATAAACCGTAGAAGATGGTCTAAAAGGTGGTCTGAAAATTACTGTTTAAATAAAAAGTCTATATATCTTAATGTGTTAAAGATAAAAAATGGTGCCGCATGCCGGATTCGAACCAGCGACCCCATCATTACGAATGATGTGCTCTACCAACTGAGCTAATGCGGCATAGGTTTGTAAGTCAATGAGACAAAACTAATTTGAGGGTAATAGCTAAAAGTACGTATAAAAGCAAGAATGCATTTTTTCAATAATTTATACATATGATAATAATTTGAAGGAGAAGTATGTAAAAGTCAGAGGAAAGTATTCTTTGACCTTAATGCTATAAAATGCTTTTCAATTTACGATAGCACTTAAATTAAGAAGCTGGGAATGTAGATCTTTAGGATGAAAAATGGTGTCAAGATAACTTAGTAAAGATAAAAACATTTTCTGATTCTTAAGAAAGAAATTTGTTGCATAGAGTGATTGGGAAAATAAAGATCATCATAAACCTTTTATAATGTGCAAATAGATGAGTAGAATTAGTTGAGAAGTTACTTCTCATTTTTATGGGAAGAAAAAGGGAGAAGGATTAATAAAATTAATCACGTTTTTTATTTAAGAGGGAGTAAAAATCATGTCGGATGAAGATCGGCTGATAGAACTAGAAATGAAGCTAGCTTACCAAGAAAAATTCATTGAGGAACTTTCTCGAGAGGTAACTAATCAATGGAAAAGTTTGGATGAGATATCTAAAAAAGTTGATATTTTAGCGAGACGATTGTCAGATTTAAAAGAACTAGAGTGTTACTGAAGCTGTTATCTTACCATTTTCTCAATAGGGAGAAGGTGCGAAATATTTTTTATCACAATTGCAATTATTTACAGATGAGTTTTTATTTCACGCATTTTGTTAGACTTGTAGAATAATTTTTATAAGCTTCTTCATTAATTTTAATAAGTTCCAATCTTATAAGGAGAGCTGATATTAGAAGACGTTTTTTTATATGGGGTTTCTAGTACGAAAATTAAGAAAAGTTTTTGTAGAGTATTAAAGAAACAGCCATAGAAAAATATATGAACTGCAATATTTTAAGTTTTTTCTGTACAGAGTTTTCTTATAGGTGGGAGGTAGATTTATTCGCTAATTTTTTTAAATTGATACAAATAAAGTGATGTTATCGTTATCTATAGAAATCATAAGTGAGCGCCTATATTTATAATGAAGCGTTTTAATTTTTTCTGATGATCAAGTGATCTTCAGTTGTTTTAATAGAGTGAGGGGTTTTAAGCGACATCGATTATGTTATAGTACAGAGAGCTCTAGAAGTTTTTTTCAAGATCAAATGTACTCTTCGTTATATGTATATGATATTTTGTGAAAAGGCTTTTGTTTTTCGTAATTTAAGATACAAAATACTATTGCTAAAGCACCAAAGATAGACCATGCGGGTAAATAAGTGAGAGTAATGCAAATTGAGGACAGAAAATCAGGCATTACCTTGCATAGAGATTGATTAAGGTGATAGATATCTGTTTGCAGAAGGTTTGTTAAAATTTTATTAAAGGGGGTTGTTGTCCAATGTGATGTGATTACAGAGTGTGCGTTATCAATGACCAATGCTATAATGGTTAGTGTAACGAAAATGAAGGACATTAATTTAAATAAAGGGTGGAGCATATTTTTTCTTAAAACTTCAACGGGACATACGTATAATGCACAAAAAAATAAGGAGTTGCATTATGATAAGAAAATAAGTTTACGTTTGTTTTGTGTTTTTTGAAAGAGGTGCCTAATTTTTCAATAAAAGTTGAGGTTAAGTTCAACAAAAGTAGTGAGGCATGATGTCTGAAAAAAAGCACGAGGAATTGAAGCGTAGCCTTCAAAATCGCCATATTCAAATGATTGCTTTGGGTGGCGTTATTGGGACGGGACTTTTTTATGGGTCAACCGAGGCAATTCAATTAGCTGGTCCCTCAGTTATTTTATCTTATCTTGTCGGCGGGCTTATTATGTATTTCATTATGCGAATGCTTGGTGAAATGTCAGTAGAAGAACCGTCTTCAGGAGCATTTAGTTTTTTTGCTTATAAATATTGGGGGAGATTAGCTGGTTTCATAACAGGTTGGAATTATTGGTTTCTTTATATTCTTGTGAGCATGGCTGAACTTACAGTGATAGGGTTTTACCTTGATCATTGGATTTTGATTGATCATTGGAAGACATCTTTCATTGTTCTTTTATTTGTTACATTTGTTAATTTGTTTAATGTTCGTTTTTATGGAGAATTTGAATTTGTTTGCGCTTTGATCAAAGTGGCTGCTGTTATTGGTATGATTATTTTTGGAATTTTTCTCATTGTCACTGGACTAGGGGAAAATCAAGCGAATATTCATTATCTTTGGGACCATGGTGGTTTTTTCCCTTATGGAGCAGTAGGGGTTGTTTTAGCAACTTCTGTAGTAATGTTTTCTTTTGGAGGAACGGAGCTTATTGGTATTGCTGCTGGAGAGGCATCTAATCCACAAAAAACAATTCCAGCGGCTATCCGTCAAGTTATGTGGAGGATTATAATTTTTTATATTGGATCTATCAGCATTATTATGATAATCAGCCCTTGGAATATGATTGGAAAAAATGGTAGTCCTTTTGTCACAATTTTCGAGACTATAGGAATTCCTGCTGCTGGTCATATTTTGAATTTTGTGGTGATTATGGCTGCTATTTCTGTTTACAATAGTGGCATTTATTCTAATGGCCGTATGCTTTATAGTTTAGCTGTACAAAAAAATGCACCACATATTTTTAGTAAACTGAGTGCTGCTCGTGTTCCTTATATTGCTATCCTTTTTTCTTCATTATGTACGGCGTTGATTGTCGTTGTTAATGCTCTTGTTCCTGATAATAGTTTCATGCGGATCATGGCTCTTGCAACTGCAGCAGCAGTGATTACTTGGGCTATTATTGTTATTGTTCATTTGAAATTTCGCAATGCCCATAAGAACAGAAAGGGCGATTTTATTTATGCGTTTGGTTTATATCCTTACGCTAACTATCTTTGCCTCTGCTTTCTTGCTTTATTATTTTGCATTATGTTTGTCAGTGGTTTTGGGAAAAATGGATTGATGACTCGACTTTTTGATATGATAGGAATAAGCTTGCCTTTTCTTGAAGCATATATTCCTGTACAGATGCCTGATATGAGTTTGGCAGTCATTATTATTCCTCTATGGTGCTTGTTATTACTTTTAGGTTATAAACTGAAGCGATAGAGAAAGAAGAGCTAATAAAAGGGATTGATTGGAATAAACCTTGGGGATTATAAAATTTGATGAGGTAACACAAGTTTTTGGTGATTTGTGTGTTTTAAGAAATATTACTGTACAGCTTACCGAAAGACGAGTTGCTATTATAGGTGCGAATGGTTCTGGAAAAAGTACATTTGTTCGCCTTATTAATGGGCTCCAATTACCATCTCATGGTTTTGTAAGCGTTGATGGGCTTGATACAAAACGCGATGCAAAAGCAGTAAAACGTAAAGTTGGATTTGTTTTTCAAAATCCCGATAATCAGATTGTTTTACCATTAGTTGAAGAGGATTTATCCTTTGGTCTCAAAAATTTAAAGCTTAATAAAGATGAAATTAAGGAGCGTGTAGATGAAATTTTACAGCGCTATGAACTTCAAGATTTCAGAAATCACGCTGTCCATTTATTAAGTGGTGGGCAAAAACAACTCGTTGCTATTTCCGGTGTAGTTGCAATGAAACCAGACTACATTATTTTTGATGAGCCGACGACATTACTTGATTTGCGAAATAAGCATCGCGTTACGCAAGTGATAGAAGAATTACCACAAACGGCAATAGTTGTATCGCATGATTTAGAGTTTTTGAAAAAGTTTGATAGAGTGCTGGTTTTTGATAAGGGGGAGATAGCAATTGATGATGTACCTTTTGTTGCTATAAAGGAGTATATAAGAAGAATGTCATGATCGGTTTATATATTCCGAGGGATACATTTATTCATAGGTTAAGGCCTGGAGTTAAGTTATTATTTCTTACGGCGTGTGGAACTTTTATAATAATGGTTTCTTCCATAGCGCTTCTTGGTTTATTTTTGTTGTTTGTCATCTTATTCTATAGAGTCGCCAAGGTCCCTTTCAAAACTGTGATAAAGCAATTTAAATCGATGGGATTGCTTTTAGTTCTTCTATTTGTATTTCAAACTATTTTTAGCGGTTGGCTTACGGGGGTTGAGGTCATATTACGTCTTGTTATCCTCTTTTCTTTGTCATCAGTTATTTCATTCACAACAAAAGTGTCAGATATGGTGGATGCAATTGAAGCAGTCCTCCAGCCCTTTCGTTGTTTTGGTATAAATCCATCAAAAGTGAGTATGGTTATCTCTATGGCGATCAGGTTTATTCCTCTTTTGAGTGAAAAGTTTAATGAGGTACATGAAGCACAGCAAGCACGGGGACTTAATACTAACATTGTTGCTCTTGCGATACCTTTAATTATACGGACCATAAGAATGGCGTCAGAAGTGGCTGAAGCATTGGAAGCGCGTTCTTATGATGCTGATACTATTGATACAGCATCTCGTAATAATCAGAGTTTTTATAGTAAAAGAAGAATTAAATGAATACAAAAGATTTAGTTTATATTGCTTTATTTGCCGCTATTTATGCTATTTTGGGCCTTTTCCCTTCTATTTATCTTCCTTTTCTTCTAGGGGTACCTGTTACAGCTCAATCGATGGGACCGATGCTAGCAGGGTCTATACTTGGGGCAAAAAGGGGTGCTTTAGCGTCACTCCTTTTTCTTGTTCTTGTTGCGATTGGATTACCTCTGTTGTCTGGTGGTCGTGGTGGAATCAGTGTCTTTTCAGGGATTGCAAGTGGTTATTTAATAGGTTTTCCATTTGCCGCATTTTTTATTGGTTTAATGGTAGAGTTGTTTTGGCAGCGGTTAAATTTTATAATATTATTTGTGATAAATACTGTCGGTGGCATTGGAATAATTTATTCTTTTGGTGTTCCATGGACAGCGTATATGACCAAAGTTTCTTTACTGAAGGTTTTAATGGCTTCATCAGGTTTTTTGATAGGCGATTGTTTAAAAGCGTTGATTGCATCCTTTATTGCACTCGCGATTAAAAGATCTGTTCCTCTCATTCATTCAAAGCATAATAACTAAAATAAATGCATTATTTTGTTATGCTGTTGTTATATAATATTCGTATATCACTATTATTGAATTTAACTATAGTAATTTATGATATAATTAAACATTGTAGAATCTAATATGATTCATATAAGTAATATTATTAAAATAAATTATTATAATATTTTTCTCTATATCTAAGTCATTTAAAGTATAATTTTATAAATATGATACTTTTTATTAATTATACAACAATAACGAAAGTTTTTCCCTAGTGAAGGAATAATTCAGTGAATACAAAAGATTTGGTTTATATTGCTTTATTTGCCGCTATTTACGCTATTTTGAGTCTTTTTCCTCCTCTTTATCTTCCTTTTTTGCTGGGTGTCCCTATTACAGCTCAGTCTATGGCTCCGATGTTAGCAGGCTCTATACTTGGAGCGAAAAGGGGAGCTTTAGCATCACTTCTTTTCCTTGTTCTTATTGCGATTGGGTTACCTCTATTGCCTAATGGTCGTGGTGGAGTTAGTGTTTTTTCAGGAGTTACAAGTGGTTATCTGATTAGTTTTCCATTTGCTGCATTTTTTATTGGTTTTATGGTAGAATTGCTTTGGCAGCGGTTAAATTTTATAATATTATTTATGATAAATATTGTGGGTGGTATTGGGATAGTCTATTCTTTTGGAATACCATGGGTAGCTTATATGACTCAGGTTCCTTTACTGACAGTTTTAATAAGTTCATTAGGTTTTTTGGTTAGTGGATTCTTGAAAGTGCTGATTGCATCCTTTGTAGCGTTGACCATTAAAAAAACCGTTCCTCTCATTCATTCGGAAAAAGGGTCAGTTTTGTACTGAAGAACAAGTTTTTCCCAATGTATGTAGATTAAAAAGCACCACGGAATACCATTTTGTTTTGTCTACTTTTTTATTGGTATTTTTATCTGTATAGCTCTCAAAGGTAGCCATACGAAAGTTGAATATTTCGGCACCCAAATTCATTTTTTTGCTTTCAGGAGCAGCCCCTAAATAGCCAATTAATATCATTTTATTCAACAGGCTTGTAAGTTTTATTCGATTTGCATATTATATGCATAAAGCCTTAGAATAATTTATTATTTTTTTAATATTTTTAGTTAATTAATCACTAATTTTAAAAGTATTAAATTATATTAATTGTACAAAAACATGGATAATTCAGTGTTTATCTAAAACTCTTGATGTATATAATGCCCTTATAAATGTATTAATATAAGGTATAAAAATAAGATTTGAATGGAATGAAGCTAAAACAAAAAATAATCTTAGAAAGCACCGTGTAAGTTTTGAAATAGTCGCATGTGTTTTTTCGGACCCATTCTCCATAGCTAAACAAGAACGTATTGAAAACGGAGAGTATGGTTAGCAAGCTTTATAGCTCATGGATGGTTTTTTATTATTATTCGTAGCGCATACTGTCTATGACGATAAAGATGGCATAGAGGTAATCCGTATTATTTCAGCACGGCGAGCCAACTTGAAAAAAAGGAAACGTTATAAAGAAGAAAGTTCGTTATGAAATTGAGGTAGGTAACTTATCAGCTTTGACAGATGAACAGAGAGTTGAAATTGATAAATTAGCTGTAATGTCAGATAGTGCAATTGATCATAGAGATATTCCGTCACTCAATGATGTGTTCTGGAAAAATGCCGTTCGCAATCCATTCTATAAACCACCCAAAACTGTCACAACAGTGCGTGTGGATTCAGACGTTCCAGCGTGACTTTAAAAGTCAAGGGAAAGGATATCAAATGCGGATTAACGCCATTTTACGTGATGTCATGCTTCGTTCAATGCACTGATTTCTCCTCCACTTAAAAGCCGAGAAGGGGGAGCCCATATTCTAAAAATCTAAGTAGCTTTCACTGCAGAGTTCTCTAAAACTCGTATTGCTTTTGCAATTAAAATTTTATAACTTCGATCTTTAACTAATTGATTCTAAACAATACAATATATTTTGGATACACCACCTTCTCGTGGTCACTAAGATAACTTGGGCAACATCTACCACCCGATAAGACTATAGACATTGTAATTATGTTAACTTTATGAATACCCTTAACTTTCTTTCTTATAAATATAAAATAGATCCAGCCTCAGAATTAGTTAATATCAATGATGCTGATAAATTTTTAGAGGAAGGAAGATATGATTTTAACCGTGATAATCAATGTGTTACCTTAATAATTGAAAAGTTTTCTGTGAACTCGAAGATCTGCTATTGGATTTATGTTTTAACGGGAGAAAATAGTCCTTATAATCCCGAAGTGATTGATTCTGAAAATGACTTTCAGAATATTCCTAACCCACGTCCTAGAAAATATGTTGAACAGAATAAGCAATATTTTGGAATTTTGATTCCTATAGAGTTTACTCTTTTTTCTTCAAATAAAGAGTTAAACAAATTCTTGCAGCTACACTACAAAAAATCTTTTCCCCCGAAAACGATTGATATCTCACCTGATATTGTTGGTAAGGAAGAGTTCGAAAAAAAATTGCTTTTAATTAAAGAAATAAAACTGAAATATACACAACCAAAACAATTAGATTTTTTTGCAATGCAATCAGAAGACAACTTGCTAAAGATGGCTAAACTTTTGTTTGGTGAATTTCCCACGGATGATTATTCTGAAATGGAACTTGACTTGGGTATCAAATTTAAAGAAAAAAATAATTTAAAGAATTATTTTTTGAATCTTTTTAAAAAATATAAATTAAATCCAGCATTTAAAAACATAAGTTTTGTTGGAAAGACACATAATAATTTTGATATAATCTTTAATACTGAAACTTTTCAACATAAATTTGCTATTAAAACGAGTAAAAATGATAATGGTATGTATAATGAAGGTCATATAAAAGAAAAATTAAAGCATGAAATCGTAAGTTTTACTGTATCTCTTTAATAGAGCACTGTAGCGTGTAAATAGATATATTTATTAAACTGCGTGTACGCAACATAAGGAAGAATACACAGAATAAAAAAAAGTACCAAATTATAATATTTGAATATCCAAGAGCAATATCTAAGTACCAAAGTATGGTATCCAATGAAAAAGAAAACTTGTGCTCCACGTACTTAGAAATGACAGGCAAAGAAACAGTTTCTTTATAACTACTTGGGAAAATTAAAACGACAAGCGCTAAAATTATTAACTTTAGGAGACTGTGCATATACTGATGTAACTCACATGTTAATCTCTTCCAACCTGTTGTATTGCCGCATTTATATTGTGGGTTGTTTTGCAACTCAGAAGGGATATTAGAATTGCATAAAATTGCAAAAACAGTTGTTACGATCACCAAAGAAATAGACGCGAATGTCAAAATCCCCTGAATAAAGTCAAGATTTTTTCTTATTCCTGAAAAACATACAAATATAAAAATTATAACGCCAAACAAGGCTTTTCTTTTAATAGCAATATCTTCTATTGCATCCAGTTGCTTTTAATATTTTAGTTAACCTCGTTTATGATTTATCTATATTTGATGATAGCTTTAAACACAGAGCTCCATAATAATCCCAAACTCTTGCTTGCATTTTGATACCCAAATCCACCTTTCAAAAAAGCCCACCGCACTGGCAATCAGTTCATAAAGATTAAAGAAAAGCTCTGTTATTTCAAAAATACACGAAAGGGAATCATACCTGCCGCAACATTTTTTGCGCTGATGCTGGCTACTCATGTTTTAAAAAACAAATATTTTGAAATTCACGTATCCTAAAATCCTTAATTTGTATTAATGGATTTATTTACTTTATAAATTTGATACTATAGAGCCATTTTGGCTTCTAGAAATATATTGTACATTAAAAAAACTTTTTAATCACTCTTTAAATGCATATCCAATCCAAAAATGATCAGCATTTTTCACTATTTTGCTATTTTTTAGAAGTCTATTTTAAACTCTCCTATCATTGATTCATGAAGAGTTTTGGCTCGTGAAAGAAGATCTTTTTCAATCTCTTCACAATACTTAGAAAAGTCTGTTGCTCTTGGAATGATTTTTTAGACATGACTTCTACGTTGCTCTGCAAAATGCGTTTTAAGGACTCTTTCAAAATCAATAAGAAAATACCTTTGAGTTCAGTTTGATAAGCTTGAGAAGAGGCGTCATCGTCCATATATTTTCGCATGTGGAAACTACCACAAGAGAACAAGCGAAAAGTATTAGAGATATCATCATTTGAAGCTTTTACAGCAATAAACCTGTGAAGCCATATGCAAGTCTCAAGTGCATTTTCTTCATTCGGTTTTTGTTTTTAATTTTCCATACGACACACTGCTATTTCAGGTTATTACTTTGTGTTGATTAAGATTTGTAAGGAAAATTGATTGGCAAGCAGTTAAGGCTGAGTTTAAAGACTGGGATTATAAATCCCAAGGGCTGACAGAAGCCGGTGCGGCTATCGTGGCCTTGGCTGTCACGGCGGTTACGGGTGGAGCAGCCTCGGGC
>NZ_JBHILT010000153.1:0-900 GCF_042193405.1 Bartonella sp. TT110JLCBS | reverse complement strand
ATTAACGATTTGAGTGTGTTCAGATAACTCTGAACACTCATTTTTGTTACAATTACAATTATAGTTAGGGGTTGTATGTTCTATGTGTATGTCATTGGAGGCATATCTGTATGTCGTTTTTAATGTTTTTAGCTTAAAAAAACGCTGTAAAATCCATTCAAAAAGATGGGATGCCTTTTGTAATTTTTCAAAAGATGCTTTTGTTGGTCGACCAATAATATGAAGAATTTTTTGCATTCTAGAAAAAAGCAATGAGATAAACGGAGTTTCTTCCATTTCTGTATAACAGGTTTTAATTTGACGCAACAATCCTCTAAAATAATGCAAAGCTTCATTCTTTTTATCATAACATTCCAGAGCTTCGTCTGCTTTTTGCTTAAGTTCATGATATCGCGCAACAAGAATACGTAAATCAATACCGCAAGCTGTTACGATATCATCGCTATGGTTACGTATAGGATAGCGTTTAAAGTTACCAGAGTCGCGCATAACAATAAAACCACAATCATAGAGAGATGAAAGCAATCGACTAATGCGTCCTTCACTACGACTAATGTCATAACCAAGTTGTTGATTGCTTTTGAAAACAATAGGAACTCCTCCTTTTTCAAATGAATCTCTTGAAGCTGTATCCAGTAACTCAAGAAGAAGTTCGCCTTCTGGTTTTTTAACTAAACCAGTTTTTTTCATGTTTTTAGCCAATCCAATCAATTGACCACGGCTTACAGAACCAATCTCAGCAGTTTCTGCTAATTTTCTAAATTCTATATGATGTGCATTTATCTTTCTTCCAGATGTTTTCTTAACCATAATTTTTAAAACCTCTCTATTGGAGGCAAAAAAAACGTTAAAAATATCCCTTTTCTACAAAATTTCTCTTGCAGAATGCATCACGATAAA
>NZ_JBHILT010000152.1:0-916 GCF_042193405.1 Bartonella sp. TT110JLCBS | reverse complement strand
CACGAAAATCAAAAACCTTCCCAACTATCCCCTTCATATTTTCTTTTGGAATCGTCCATATCGACTGATTAATCTCTTCCAACCGCATATGCCTAATTGGCATTGAACGAACACCCGTTAAAATTAAAAGCTTTAAGGCTAAATTGGATACAATATTATCATCTAAAGATTGATAAAAAGCTGGAACTTCTTTCCATGGCATGGCTGGAATATTTTGAACATTTTGAATAAATTATTCCCAATAAAGCTTTTGCTTTTGGTACCAATTGCATATCCACATCTATGCCACGTGCTGCGGCATGTTTTATAGCAATATTCAAACGCGATAAAGCCTTGCTTGCTGTCTCGTTTTTGGTTTTCCAAATAGGGGATAAGCATTCTTTTATATCAATCTGCGTCAATTCAGTAATTGCTATATCTCCAAGTTTAGGAAAAACATGCAATGTGAGAGGTGTTAACCACCTTGCTGCGGTTCCTTCATTTTTCAATTCGCTTTTTTTAGCTTCAAAAGCACTTAAAACTATTTCTCTTAAAGAAATACTATCAACCGCTTGTCGTAACTTTTCATTTTTCCTTTTACGAATCGGATCAATACCTTGTTGCAAAAGATCACGGCAAGTTGTAGCCTTAAGCCTTGCTTCTTTCAAAGATACAACGCTACAAGAGCCTAACCCCATTTCACGACGTTTTTTATTGAAATCGAATCGAAAAACCCAACGCCCCTGATTCTGTGCTGTTTTGATAAGCCATAACCCAGCCCCATCCGCATATTTACCTTTAGGCAAATTTTTTACAGATAAGGTAGATAATCTATCACGTGTTCTTGTTTTCCTAATCACTTCTCAAACCACCTTTTAAACCACCTTTTGAATTGCGCTTTTGACAGATTCATCAGATATCAAGGTCGTACATAAAA
>NZ_JBHILT010000151.1:0-922 GCF_042193405.1 Bartonella sp. TT110JLCBS | reverse complement strand
TGCTCTATACACAGGATGGGAAAATTCAATGGCCCGATTGGGTTACCGATAAAACTAAAGTTGAGATCCAAGCATGGGGTGGTGGGGGTAGTGGTGGTGGAGCTTATAGTTCATATTTAGGAGGCGGCGGAGGCGGAGGCGGTTGTTCAGTATGGTATGGCTATAAAGCGAGTTTAGCTGGGAATGAAGCTATCATCGTTGGTAAAGGAGGAGATTCTGTTGCCTCGCGTGGTGCGACAGGGAATTCTGGTGGAACAACAATCATTGGCAAGGATTTTATCACAGCAACAGGAGGTCATGGTGGTGGAGGGGCTTATTCATCATCTTTTCCAGGAAATGGTGGAGCTGGAGGAGTGGGGGGAAATTTTGGCTTGGCGACGAATGATCGCCCCGGTCTTTTCAAGGGCGAGAATGGCCATCCTGGAACAGATGGTAACCGTGGTGGTGTAAGTGGAAGTGGTGGTGATGCTGGGGGTGATACATCTCGAGGTGGTCCTGGAGGAACAGGAAAAGGTTTTCGTGCTTCAGGAAAAGGAGGGGGTGGTTTTGGTGGAGGTGGTGCTGGCTCTCATGGAGATTCCTCTCCAAGCGGCGCTGGAGCTGATGGCGCTGTCCTCATAAGATTGTGGAAAGATTAAATACATAATCAAAGAGAGCACAATTCAAATGGTGCTTATTGTATAAGCGAGCTTATATGTTTTTAAGTCCTTTTATTGCTCTTTCAAAGCCCTTTGAAAGGGCTTTTTTTGACTGACAGTGTCAGTCTTATCGAGCATGGTGATGGTTGTTATTCTCTCTTCATTGATTTGGAGAGCAAGATGGCAATAGAATTTAATCATGGGATTCGCATTGTAGAGGCTGGTGAGGATTCCCGTCCTTTAGCAACATTTGATCAGACCGCCATTGGGGCGGTTGTTACAGC
>NZ_JBHILT010000150.1:0-923 GCF_042193405.1 Bartonella sp. TT110JLCBS | reverse complement strand
GTTGTGGCTGCTTTTAAAGCTTTTTCTGTTTGCTTTTGTTGCTCTGCTTTTTTCCCAAGAGTAAAAGCTCTTGCTAATGCAATAAAAAAAGCGGCTAAAGCCGCGCCTGTTAGCATCAGATTTCTTTTCATCCATAAGATCATAGGCGGTGCTCCTGAAAGCGTTTAGCAACAAAGAAAATACCAGCACATGCGGCTAAAACCATGATAGTGGCGAGCGCCCATTGCACTGGACCATTGCCTGCTAATAAGCCTCCAAGCCCTGAAAAAGAACCAATAATCGGTGCAAGGGCTTCTGCTTTGAAAACCCCCGTTGGTGCTTGCGTTTCTACTGTTTGATAATTGGAGGAAACATAAGCCCCTTTTGCCCATAGCCCTGTTTCTGCTGCACGCCGGTGTGCGAGACCTTCAAGACGCTTCCCGCCTGCTTTGGTCCATTTCTGTAGCTCGGCAGGGACAGCTTCATATTCACCTTGATTGAGCTTTTTTAACAGTGTCGAGTTACAAAAGGCTGTTGTTCCTACATTATAGCAAAAAGAGACTAACGCCGCGAATTGTTCATCCGTTAATGAAACTGTAACAGCGCGTTCAACAGCATTTTCAAATTGTCTTAAGTCTTGGCAAAGAAGTTCTTCTGCTTGCTTTTCAGTGATTGTCATGCCTTCGTAAATAAAAGGTTTTCCAGCACTGTTTGTATGTCCATAACCTATTGTCCACACCCCAATGGCATCTTTATAGGCGTTCAAACGCAAACCTTCCCATTGTTTGATCAGTGCAAGTCCCTCTAATGATATTTTTCGCATATGCTTCTCCATAAAAAAAGCTCCGCAAAAAGCAGAGCTGGATTAAAAAAATTGACATCTTTCTCATTCGGAAAGATAGCTTGGTTAAGCTTCATGTCGCTTTTTCATTGGAACAAAAGAA
>NZ_JBHILT010000149.1:0-925 GCF_042193405.1 Bartonella sp. TT110JLCBS | reverse complement strand
TGGTAAATCCCTTGGCTTTGTCCGTGAAATTATTTATATTCATGATTTAAATTGGGTCATTGTTGGTAATGCCTTTACCAACCGTTACCGGGTTTTTCGCAATAATCACGTTGTCTTTACCATGGAACCAGAGGAAGCCTCCGCAGGCATGTATTGTCGACTCACCGTGACCCAAGAGGCCGACGAACCAACGGCCATTCTGGTGGCCTGCATACTAGACCATTGGGCTCACAAGCGCTCTGCTAAACGACTCACCCAACGATTACCAAACTGGCGGTTTAACCGCTCAGCTACACCAGAAATGGGTTGCTTTAAAAACTTGCACTAATTTTGATATCGCTCAAAAGTTAATAAAAAAAGAGGTTCAGAGCCCGGTAAAACCGAACTCTAAACCTCTATTTTGTTTAATAATGTTTCATGACCCGTTCAATCTGCCGTTCTTGTTCACGCTTCTTGATGTCATTTCGTTTATCATATTCGTGTTTCCCTTTTGCCAGGCCCAACAGAACCTTGGCAAAGCCATGTTTAAGATAAACTTTCAGGGGGATTAACGTTACCCCTTTGACACTCATTTCACCGGCCAGCTTCTTCAATTCCTTTTTGTGTAAAAGGAGTTTACGATTGCGGAGTGGATCATGATTAAAGATATTTCCATTATCATATTCACTGATGTGCACATTCATTAACCATAACTCACCATTATGAAATTGCGCATACCCATCTTTCAGATTAATGCGGCGGGCCCGGACGGACTTAATTTCCGTCCCCGTTAACACAATTCCCGCCTCATAGGTCGACATGACGGCATAGTCATGCCGGGCCTTTTTATTTTGGGCAACTAAATTGTCATCAGTCCCTTGACGTCGCTTCTTTGCCATCTAATCACCTCATTTTTAGTGACGGCGACGACGGTGGTCACGTTTAT
>NZ_JBHILT010000148.1:0-935 GCF_042193405.1 Bartonella sp. TT110JLCBS | reverse complement strand
CGCTTATGAAGTAACAAGCCGGCACCATCATTATATTTGCCAGCTCCCAATGTTGCGACAGCCCTTGCATTAAGACGATTCATAAGAACCATTTTTACTCCTTTCTGCTATAGTTTTTACCCACACATCAACCCCGCTTGTGACGTGCAAGCAAGTGATTTTGATTGATTCAAGATACACAGATTTAAGATGAGAGAATCTTACGTTATTCAGGGTTCTCATTCAATATGAATAACGCTAGATTATGATTATAAATCAATGCCTTGAACACTTGTTGAATGCCGTTGGTTTGAAAGCGAGAGGTATTACAAAGCGCCCGATTTAAGCACTGGAGAACTTCGTGATTATAGTGAAGAGGAATTTAAGCAGCTCCAGTGCATGATGCCCGATATCCAAGGGGCAGCTTTCAATAAAAAGGTCGTAAAACGTGCTTTTTTAGGGAGGAAATTGCTTGAATCCCCCGATCAACCTTTGGTTCCAGCTGGTCAATTGGGTTGGGAGTGTATAACGGGGTATTTTGACAAGATAGAACGGCAATTTTATGGGGTTGTGCGTCCTACAAAAGACCCACAACGGTGGGCGAATAAGTACTTTAGTCAAGTTATGTATATCCTTAATAGCCAATCCAAAGGCGGGATAATGGCAGAGAGTGGTGCATTTAAGGATGAGAGAGAAGCAGCAAAAAGTTTAAGCCGATCAGACAGTATTACATGGGTTAAACCTAACGCATTGGCACAAGGAAAGATCCAACCCAAACCCGTAGCACAGTTTCCACAAGGCTTTTTCCAGCTGTTTAATGAAGCTAAGGAAGCAATTAATCAGGTGACGGGTTTATCGCCCGAATTCATTGGCACAAGAGAAGTGACACAAGCGGGTATTTTGGAGGCACAACGACGCCAATCCAGTTTAAATCTGCTTGCTTGTCTGTTTGATGG
>NZ_JBHILT010000147.1:0-947 GCF_042193405.1 Bartonella sp. TT110JLCBS | reverse complement strand
TTTTCTATATTTTGTTGAAAAAAGATCACAGTAGAATCCATATTGCTAAAAAGTTATATTTTTATGTTGCTATTTTCTTGAACAGCCTATAGCTGTATGAAAATGTATATTAGTAAGACTCATTTTGATAAAATAATTCAAAGGAGGGATAAGTAGTGCGTAAAGATAAAAGGTACATCACAGGACCACGCATATATCATTATATGATATATTAAAAAGAAAAAATCCAACTAAAAAGCCAGTTATCCAAAGAAGAATATATTCCGGACATATTACAATTTCTTTTTACTTTACTTATTATTAATAAAACCATGCTTTCTAATAAAAATAAAGTCTATAGTTAGGAAAATACATACTAAAACCTAGTACAAAGGATTTTATAGTAATCACTACCAAGTAAAAAGTAATATTAAATATACAAGGCCTCTTTTTTAGTTAGAAAAAAACAGCACACTAAAACCCTTAGACTCTAAATGTGTTATCTTTATGTCCACAAAACATAATCAAAAATACAAGCATTTAGATCTCAATACAGAGAGCACAAACAAAACTAAAGACTCAAAATGTTCACACTCTAAGCAATGATCGTCTACTCTAAATTCCAAAGACATCAATAATGCTAAAATGTGTCTTTTTTATGTTTTGGAGGTGTTTCTAAGTTTTTTCATTGGAGAGTTTGTTATGAAAAAATTATATGCCCCACAAGCAGCGAGTGAATTAAAACGTTCTCGTTTTTCTTTTGTTAAAGTTCTTTCGTTGGCTATAACGGCTACATTCTTATCGAATGTTACGCCTGTTTTTTCAGCAAATCCTGATTTTAGAAACACGTTTCTTGAGGGTGTAAAAAGTGCTGGTGTGTTTTATCCACAAAGCCTTCTCTCTGTTGCTGGTTTGAATGATTCTGATGATTACGCAAATTTTTTAACCAAAACCCTTTCTGGTAAGAG
>NZ_JBHILT010000146.1:0-952 GCF_042193405.1 Bartonella sp. TT110JLCBS | reverse complement strand
AACGGAATAACGGGGACACGTCAACGGGGGAATGAGAGAGAATGGGAACGGGGAAACGGGTAACGGAACAGGAGTATGGAAACTAATAAGGCAAAGGGAATCGGGCGACAGCTCTGATACATTACTTAAATGTGAGGGGGTAAGAAGTTCGCCGATCATATTTTATTTTTCCGTAGCAATGCACGGGTATTAAGCTAGTCTATACTTATAAAAGCGAATATCACTCACTCACTCACTGACCGAGAATCACTATTCCGGCCAAACTACTGGAGCTATCGGGTTGAAATTTTCAGGGTAGGTTCCTTTCGTAAAATGGGGAAGAATAAAGCAAGTCGCATTTCGAAATTCCAACCCTAAGGGGGTTAAAATGGGGTAAAACCAAAAACGCCCTATTACACGTACGCTTTTACGCTTCCACCGCCGTCTCGAGCTTATTTATTGAGATATTTTCAAAATTATCACACCAAAAAAAGCTTGGAGTCTTCCAGATTGCTATGCCGCTGAGTAAAATCCAAAAAGTTTAGTACTAATTTCTATAAAAATCATTTAGTAACGCATTGTAAAATAGGTGTAGTGGAATTTTCGACCAGCGATGAAGTGTCAAAACCGTAAGACTTAGATGCCAACATGCAGTGAACGAAATGTAGCCAAAAGATGGAATAAACAATAAGTGCAAGAATCATCTCGATAGCGCGAACGTAGCCAAAGTTATGAATTTTTATTTAAAAGGTGTCGCGCGTGTGACCGTAAAAACGACGGGAGTCGGCCTGATGCTGATGCAGCTGCCGCGGCGAGCGGGACACACGACTCTCAGTTATTTCGCGCGTTGCCAACTTGACATAAAAAAAATAAATGACGTTTGTCAGTCTCACTAAAATTGGCGAACGGTTGAACCGATTTGGCTTATCTTGGTTTTTAAGTATTCGTAGGAAAGTTTAGAAGGTGAGAAAAC
>NZ_JBHILT010000016.1:0-42981 GCF_042193405.1 Bartonella sp. TT110JLCBS | reverse complement strand
TAAAGATGATGTCACGCATCATGAAATTGATAGCCTTTATTGTCTTTATGTTTGTAATAGATTTTTCCCGTTGCGTGGACGCCATAGAGAATAGCTTCTCACATCTTAAAAGATGGTTAACAAAAAGTTAAATATCAAATCTCTCCTTTAAAAATATGATGAAACAAGAATTTACACAAACATTGTTTGCGTGGATGGGTGGTAAACACTATCTGCGTAAGAAAATTATACCGATTTTAAATAGTATTGACCATGAAACCTATGTTGAACCGTTTTTAGGCTCTGGTGTTATTTTCCTAAATAAAGGACCAGCAAAATATTCCGTTATTAATGATTTGAATGGAGAAATCACGAATCTGTTCCAATGTGTTCAAAATGACTTTGATGATTTAGCCAAACGACTAGAATGGTTTGTTTGTTCAAGACAGTTGTTTTTTGAACTTGCGGCGATTGAACCAGAAAGCCTTTCCAAAGTTGAAAGAGCCGCCCGTTTTTTGTTTCTCCAACGTTGTGTGATGTATGGAAAAAAAGATTATGTCTCTTTTGGCTTTGGAAGGAAAAAGCCTATAGCATTTAATCCCGATAAGCTGCTATCAAGGATGCGACGTGTTAGACAGAAGCTTCTTGATACAACGATCTTAAATTTGTCGTGGGAACGGGTTATCGAGCTATTTGATGCACCCGACAGTTTATTTTACCTAGACCCGCCTTATCTTGTGAAGAAGAAGTGTTACAGCTCTGGGAATTTTGTTGAAGATGATTTTGTGAGTATGGCAAAAGTTCTCAAAAGCATACAAGGCAAATTTGTCTTGAGTCTAAATGATTGTGATGCGGTTCGAGAGATCTTTAAGGATTTTGACTTTTTAGAATTAGAGACCCTTTGGACAGCAGGTACGGCAAAAAAACCACCCCGAAAAGAACTCTTGATTCGTAATAATTGAAGAAAATCATAAAAAGATTTGTTAGAATCAGAAGAAAATATTTCTTCTCTAATAGGACTTTTTATATGGTTACATCTTTTGGTAAAATTTTACGGAAACTTCGCATTGATCACTCCGAACGCCTTTTAGATATGGCTAAAAAATTAGACATATCTGTAGCATTTTTATCTTCTGTCGAGATTGGCAAAAAATCTGTTCCTGTAGGACTGGAGGAAAAGATAATTGAACTCTATGCTTTAGATCAAGAGGTAGCAGAAATTTTGAGAAGAGAATCGGATGCTTGTCGCAAAAGTTTTACAATCAAGACTTCTGATCCGTTGAGGCGTAAAACTGTTGGCATGTTTTTTAGAAATTTAAAAGATTTTTCACAAGAGGATTTAGAAGCATTCAAAACATTATTAGAGATGATTAGCGAAGCGCAAAGAAAAGAAAATGCTACTGTTGTAGACAAATGTTAGAAAATCCTATTCCCCAACTTTTATTTACGCGTCCCTCACAGTAAAAAACATATGGAAAATCAATAAGTTATTGTTGATATAAAATGCAATGGTGGGCGTGACAGGGATTGAACCTGTGACCCCTACGATGTCAACGTAGTGCTCTCCCGCTGAGCTACACGCCCATTCATTGATGTTGCATACACCATATAGAATGACAAACGTCAATGCTTAATTTCATTTCCTTTTTTATCAGACATGAATAATTTTAAAAATATCCTTTTAAGCAGCTATAAGAATCTTTTCAACCTCATTTACCAGATCACGTAAGTGAAATGGTTTAGAGAGTACTTTTGCATCAGGAGGGGCATCACTATTTGAATTGAGTGCAACCGCTGCAAAACCTGTAATAAACATTACGCGTAAATCAGGGTCAATTTCAGTAGCGCGTCGTGCGAGTTCGATGCCGTCCATCTCTGGCATCACAATGTCAGTAAGGAGAAGAGAAAAAGGTTCTTCTTGTAAACGTTCATATGCGCTAATGCCATTATCGAAGTCGGCGACTTCGTAGCCTGCACGTTCTAAGGCTTTGACTAGGAAGCGACGCATATCGTTATCATCTTCTGCGAGCAGGATTCGTTTCATGATTATGTTCCAATAGCTCCATTTGTCAGAGTTTTGCCGCATCAATTATACAATATAGAGTATTTATAAAAAAGATGGTAAAATGCTCATAATTGAAATGAATGGCAAAATGGTTAATTTTTACATTCTTATTCAGAATACAGCATATTCGTTGTGAGTTGGTTAAATTCGAAATGTATGTACTTTAAAAAAGGAGGGACTTGCAAAATATTTTAAGATAATTCATTGTTATTTTTTCTTTTAATTTTTTTCATTCTTAACAGAACTCCATTAAAAAACTTATAAAAATCATTACTGTAGAGACTACCTATATTAGAAAATTAGAAGAATATTATGTTAATTTGTTGTTTTAAAAAATTTCTATTACAAAATATATTTTTTATAGTTATTTGTATTTTATAGATATTTTAAAATAAATATTATGAACAGCGTTTTTTTAGAGTATTTTATTTAAATGGATAAAAACTGTTATTTTTATAGATATAATATAAAATAACAACTTAATAATAAATAAAAAACAGTATTTTGATGTTTTATTTATAAAGATGTATAATTTTTATTAAATCCGTTTATTTTATTTATTTTTATTTAAATTTATATTAATCATATAAAATATTTTTATTTATATAAGTATAATTTTATATATAATTATTTTTTATATTTTATAAATTATATTATTATTTAAATAATATCGTTTAATATAATGATATACTTTGTATATTAGGTATTTTTTAGAGGATGTAATGAATATTTAGCTCATGGCTTGCATGTAGAGTCTATAAAAAGAATCATGTGAGTTGTTAAAAGAGGCTATCTACTGTATCAAAGAAGTCTTTATAGATTGACGTTGCTCGTAGAAATTTTTGTTTTGATGGAGCAAGCGGAAGTGAAGGTCTCATGTTATTTTATAGATACATTATCGGGAATAAAAGCATCAAATGCAGCCCAAAATTGTTTTTTGTAATCTTCGTTAACCATAATTGTATCAAGTTCAGCGCCTGTAATAGTAATATTTTCTGTCAGACGTGTGTGTTGGCATAATTGCCGCACTTCAATATTGTTTGCAATATTTTTTTGATTGGCGAGAATAAAGAGTGTTGGGATTTGTAAATGCTCGTGAAGTAGATTTTTTTTCACAGAATCAATCGCATTAAATACCGATGCCATCCATAGGGATGTTGGGGGATTAATGGAAGGGTAGGGCACTTTTTGAGCGTGTTTTAATTGCATATTTTTTAGTTTTTTTTCATTTCTCGCTGGTATGAAGCCAAGACCTATATCAGAAAGAAATTGTGTTAACTTATGTTGAAAACCATTTGTTTTATTGCCGAATGGAGCAAAAAGGGGAGAAACACAGAGCAATTTATTAAACTGATGATTAATAAGATCTAATCCGCTCAGTGCTATCAATCCACCTATGCCATAGGCTAGCATAGAGTAAGGTGGCGGACAATTAGGATAAACAATATTTTTAAGAAATTCATATAAATCATTAATATCATTATTTATATCAAAATAATAATGTCGGCTTTGTTTTCTTGTTTTAAAGGATGTCTTTTCTTGATCAAACCAGTCAAATATTGCCGTATGAAAACCACGTTTAGAAATTTCATTTATTGGTAAAAAGTATTTTTCTAAAATATTTGCGTAGCTTTCGAGAATAACAATTGTTCCCTTAGATTTTTCTAATTCAGGATATGTTATCGCAAAATGAATCTCGCGATCTATTGCTATTTTAAAGGTGCTATGATGAATATTAGGAGGAGTAGATTCCCAGTCTATGCGATAAAAAGGCGTTTCCAATTGACATCCTTTACAGTAGTATTTCTGCAACTTAGTGCAACGTGAGATAATGAGATGACTTTGACTATTTATGTAATGAGGAAGAAGGATTAAGAAAGGGGTATGGTACTTTTTAGATAGTTTTTATCAATTCAGGTACAAAAGAGTTGAAATGAGGAAAAACAATTACCAGATAATATAGTGTGGTTGCCGTGAAGGGACCACTGGTTCACAAGTAAGTTTGCCATTTGGGAACTTTGTGAATCAATTATAAATTATAGTCGCTCTAGAGGAGGGCAATATTATGCGTCAAGTAGATTTTTCACCATTTTATCGTTCCACAGTAGGTTTTGATCATCTTTTTAACTGGTTTGATTCTAGAACACAACCAGACGAAGTTTCTTCTTATCCGCCTTATAATATCGAGCGTTTAACTGAAGATTCTTATAGAATTTCTATGGCTGTTGCTGGTTTTTCTCAAGATGAAATTGATATTGAAACGCATTGTAACCAGTTGATCGTTAAAGGAGACAGAAAGCCTGAAAATGATAATGAAGAACGAGAATTTCTTTATCGAGGTATTGCTTCGCGTGCTTTTGAACGGCGTTTTCATTTGGCTGATCATGTTAAAGTTATTGGAGCAGAACTTGGAGATGGGCTTCTTCATATTCAGCTTAAAAGGGAGATGCCAGCTGAATTAAAACCTAAAAAGATAACCGTACAGATGTCACCATCCATTACAAAAAATGATAATAGCAACAGTATCGCATAAAGAAAATTTAGAAAATATGAGATCGAATAATTATACATTTTTCTAAAGAATGAAATAACGCGAGACAAAAGGTCTCGCGTTTCGTATGTGTTTTCCTAAGAACGAAGCGCATTTAAATAAAACAGCTTATCTCGAATTTATGATAAAATATCATTGCACATTATTCTTTGTTGAAGAAAAAGTTCATGTGTGTGCAATTGAAATACATAATAATTCACTTTTTAAGTAAGCTTATTTTATAGCTTTTTAAAAATGGTCGGAGCGGCGGGATTTGAACCCACGACCCCTTGACCCCCAGTCAAGTGCGCTACCAAGCTGCGCTACGCTCCGAGTTCGTGTAAAACGATTAAATGACTGTTTCTTTAAAGGCAAGAGAAAAAATAAACAGAATAAAATCTAAAATGCTCTTGCACTTAGAGCTTTTGAAAAAAATTTGGACATCAATATTTTGTTGTTAATTCAAGATAAGTAACGAATCTATAAAATTCTTTGTGATCATTAAATTTTTAGTTCTATAGTTAATAGATGTATGCATTTAATTACTTTTGCAGATTATAAGGGGATAAGATTAGTGACTTTAGGGGTATGCATTAAAAGGAGGGGAGAAAATGAATGTGGGAGGTATATTTTTTCCTTACCTAATCGTTACTTTATCTAAAAAGATAAAGACTTTCAAAGGAAGAGAAGTGAATGTATGGTTTTGAAAAGTTTTCGTTTTTTTAGAGTTTTTATAGATGAGGTATTTTGCATTTTATGTGGATAAAAAATTGTAAGTTTTGGATTGTATAATCACAAGTCTCATTTTACGGGTATGTATTTTTATCCAAACAAACAAGGTCACAATGCTTTAATTTATGTTTTGTTTTTTTTCTAAAAGATCAGATAAAATATTATAGAGGAAAAACTTTCAAAGTGTCTATTGAACTAAGAAAAGAGTAAAGAATGAGCCGTTTTTCGGTAATAAATTTGACGCAAGCAGCAGTGGATCGTGTTAAAGCGATTATGGATGCAAAAGATGCACAGGGTATTCTTGTTGGTATCAAAAAAGGTGGTTGTGCAGGGATGGAGTATACAATTACTCTTGTCAAAGAAAAGGGGATAGATGCGGACGTTGTTGAAGTG
The DNA here is from genome assembly GCF_042193405.1 of Bartonella sp. TT110JLCBS. Lineage (NCBI taxonomy): Bacteria > Pseudomonadati > Pseudomonadota > Alphaproteobacteria > Hyphomicrobiales > Bartonellaceae > Bartonella > Bartonella sp. TT110JLCBS. Next base: position 37,282 of record NZ_JBHILT010000016.1, on the reverse strand, counting down.
AATGGTGCCCGTGTTTTTGTAGCACATGATGCGGTATTATTTTTATTAGGGACGCAGATGGATTATGAAGTGACAACGCTGCGGTCTGGTTTTGTCTTTAAAAATCCTAATCAAGTTTCAGCATGCGGGTGTGGAGAATCGGTGGAACTTCGTCCTGCTACGCAGGATCAATATAAAACAAATTGAGCTGAGCTAAATTATAATTTAGTAATTTTAGAGGGGCTTGTTCTTTTAGGTAGAAGAAATCTACTATTTTTTATTGTTCATTTTTAGCTTGCTTCCAAAGTGCTTCCATTTCCTTCAAAGATGCATCAATGAGTGTTTTAGATTGAGTGGATAGCTTTTCTTCAATATAGGCAAAACGATTTCGGAATTTTGTATTTGTTTTTTTTAATGCTTTTTGTGAATCAATCGCTAAGTGGCGTGCCAAATTGAGGAGAATAAAGTAGAGGTCTCCAAACTCTGCTTCTATTTCTGAAATTTTCTTATTTTTGATGGCTTCTTTGAGCTCTTCGAGTTCTTCTTCTATTTTTGCAAAAACTTTATCACTCTCTTGCCAATCAAAACCCACTTTCGCCGCTGCTTCTTGTAAAGCAAGCGCTTCTTGGTTTGCTGGCTGGATTGGTTTTACTTTTGCGAGTATGCTTGTGGAGGAATTGTTGTTTTTTTCTTCACACATTCTTTTTTGTTCAACCTGTTCTCTTTTTTTTATATATTCCCACTCTTCTTTTATAAATCCTCGTTTTTTTTGCTCAGCATTTCCAAAAACATGAGGATGGCGTCGAATCATTTTTTCCGTGATTGCATAAACAACATCTTCAAAAGTAAAGCTGCCTTCTTCTTGTGCTATGGTAGCATGATAGACAACTTGTAAAAGAAGATCCCCAAGTTCTTCACAGAGATCCTTTCGATTTTTTCGTTCAATGGCATCGATGACTTCGTAAACTTCTTCGAGCATATAGGGTATGAGGGATTCAAAAGTTTGTTTTTTATGCCAGATACAACCATTATCAGAGTTTCGTAATGCAGTGATAATTGCAGTGAGATCTTTGATATCTTTTGAGGCTAACATTTTGCACTTCCTTTGTAAGCAATAGAGCTTATGTTAGATGTCCCAACGTCTATGTAACCACATCCATTGTCCAGGATATTCACGAACCCAAGATTCAACAATATCATTTAATTTTTGCGTAGAAGCAGCTATATCGATATCATTTTTTTCATCACGTGGAAGTTCTACATGTTCATATAACTCTAAACGATGACGTCCACTAGGCAAACGAATACAACGTGCTGGATAAATATCACAGTTATATTGTCGAGCAAGTTTTATAATTAAGGGGTTTGTTTTAAGAGGTCTGTTAAAAAACGTCCCCATGACACCGCGGCGAAATTTTTGATCAACGAGCATACCAACATTTTCACCTTCTTCTAATTTGGCTGCTAATGCCCATGCTGCACCGGCCTTGGAGGGAACAAGATGTCCCATAGAAGTTTGTCGTGCTTTAAGGATTCGTTTGGCAACATAGGGATTATTGGGTGGTCTAAATAATACTGTAACATTAAGATCAAAACTTTGTGCGCAAATAGGCAGAAGTTCAAAATTTCCAGTATGTGCGGTGAAAAAAATATGTGGTTTTTTTTCATTTTTTAATCGCTCAAATATTTCAATGCCTTTAACCTCAATGAAACCTGGCTCGTCTGCATGAGGATCAAAATCAAAAATTTTATCAAGAAAAATATATTCGGCTAGGAAACGTCCTATATTTTCCCACATTTCTATTGCAATCACATGGAGTTCTTGCTCTGTTTTTTCTGGATATGCACTCCTAAGGTTTGCAAGTGTGATTTGATGACGATGTACAAGGGGACCAATTTTTTTTGCTAACCAAGCAAAAAAAGAAATTCCCATTTTGGCTGGAAAACATTTTAGAATAAATAAAGAACCAAAGAGCAGATATGCCCATAACAAGTAGGATATTTTTTTAGCTATAATTTTAATACGATATATGAGATTTTTAAGAGAAAGCTTCATCATGATTTAATCGATTTTAAGGATAATTTTACCAAAAACATCACGACTCTCCATTCGTTTTAAAGCTGTATCAATTTCATCCAGCCCAACAATTGTATCAATGACAGGGTGCACGGCTTTTTGTGCCATTTTTTGCATGGCATTGTTCATATTTTCCATACGGCAGCCAAATGAACCGAATATCTTAAGCTGTTGCTGGAATAATTGCATGAGATTTATTGGTGCTGAAACACCAGAGGTAGAACCGCAAGTCACTAAGCGTGCTCCTTTTTTCATACATAACAGAGAACCGTTCCATGTATCGACACCAACATGCTCAAAAACAACGTCAACACCTTTTTTTTGGGTTAATTTACGCACTACACCTTCAAAACGATCTTTACGATAATTAATCACATGATCTGCCCCAAGAGCGTGCGCTTTTGCAATTTTTTCATCTGAACCTACAGTTGTGATAACTGTACAGCCCATGTGTTTTGCAAGTTGAATGGCTGCAGAACCAATACCTGAGCCACCAGCCTGTACTAGGATTGTTTCTCCTGCTTGTAGTTTTGCGTTATCGAAAAGCATATGTTCTACGGTACCAAAAGTAATTGGAGCAACAGCTGCTTGCAATTCATCACATTGGAGAGGGGCTGGAACTAATAAACGTGCTGGCAAATTGACAAGCTCACACGCAAATCCATCAAGGTGAAAACCGTAGACTCCCTTTACATTACTGCAAAGATTATCCCGTCCTTCATGACAAGCTTGGCATATTCCGCAGGTTTGTGCACCATAAATTGAGACAATTTGTCCAAGTTGGAGATGTTCAACGCCATCTCCTATTTGTATAACCTCACCAGAGGCTTCAGCACCAATGATGAGTGGCATTTTTCTTTTCGCAAAGGCCATGCCACGCCATCCCCATACATCAATGTGATTAAGGGCAACAGCTTTTATCCGTACCGTTACTTCACCTAGGCTCGGTGGAGATGGCGAGGGAATATTGGTGATTTCAAGCCGACGTTCATCGAAGAGTTGCAGTGCACGCATTATTATCCCCCTTAAATATATTATTGGTTAGCGTTATAAAATTTTATTATTAAAGGATTATCCTTTATATGCTGTGATAACAAGACTCGTATTTTGACCACCAAATCCAAAAGAGTTTGACAAAACCGCATTAACACAGGCTTTACGGCTATGATGAGGAACAACATCTAAAGGGATAGCAGGGTCAGGATTATCGTAATTTATTGTCGGTGGAAGTATCCCCGATTGAATGGTTAAAAGCGAAAAAACGGCTTCTATTGCACCAGCAGCAGTTAATGTATGCCCAATCATTGATTTATTAGAAGAGACTGGAATATGCTCTAACTGATCACCGAAGACTGTTGATAACGCAAGATATTCCATTTTCTCATTTTCAGGTGTTGAGGTTCCATGTGCATTAATATAGTCAATTTCATTGATGGTTATTTGTGCATCGTCTAAGGCTTTACGAACGGATTCAATTGCTGGTGATGCATCAGGTTTTGAACGTGTACGGTGAAAATCATCGGCTGTTTCTCCACAGCCAGCTAAAATTCCTAAAACTGTAGCGTTACGGTTTAATGCGCTTTGAAGAGATTCAAGAACAAGAGCGCCTGAGCCTTCTGCCATAACAAAACCATCTCGATCACGGCTAAAGGGTTTTGCTGCTTTTTCTGGAGGCTCATTCTGAGTTGAAAGAGCAGATAGTAGCGAAAAACGAATAAGAGATTCTGCTGAAACTGACCCATCTGTCGCAATTATGAGAGCACGATTTGTCTCTCCCCGTCGAATAGACTCAACACCTAATTGAATTGCTGTTGCACCAGATGCACAGGCAGTGGAAAGTGTAACAGGAAGTCCTTTTGTACCGAATGTTTTTTGAAGTTTTTCTGCAATTGCACCAAATTGTGTGGTTTCAAAAAGCGTCTCATGGAGTTTATGCTTACAGACTTTAAGAAGATGTGCATAAGAAGGCTCATTATTGAATTCTTCCTCTTGATCAAGACTAAAACGTGCTTTCCATTCAAGTTCAACAGGAGGAGCAGCTAGAAAGAGTGGTCCATTAAAATTTGTTTTATCAATAGCAGCTTGTTTTAAAGCTTCTTCAGCAGAAAGATGCGCAAGCTTTTCAGAGAGAGCTGAAGCACCAAGCGTACTTTCTTTGAGGAAATCAATTGTTCCAGCAATATATGTATTTAATCCCTCAACGGGAAAACGTGTTATTTTGTGGATACCACTTACACCGTTTGTTAATTTTTGCCAATTTTCATGTTTCCCTTGTCCTAGTGATGTGACAATGCCTGCACCAGTTATTGCTACAAGTGGACGCCCAAAATGATCATGATATTTCACTATAGAAATTCCCCTTCAAACAGCTGTAAGACGTACGATACCTTCAGCTCTTTTTATACCAATAGTTGTCACAAATATTTCATGTACTTCTTTAAGAAAAGGTTTTTCATGAGGACTTAACGCTGGAAAACAGTGTTTTTTTTCAATTGCAAGTGCTGCAAGAGCAAGTGCTAGAGGAAATTGTGCTTCCCGCATATAGCCAAATAACGTTGTAATACCGCGATAAGATAGATTAGCATCATCAAGAGCATTTTGTTCTGCTTTTGTTGCTTCATGAGCACCAGAGGCTGCTGAAATGGCTAAGGCAGATTTAGTGCCCACAGTTTTTAACATTGTTGCAATTGATTCTCTAAGTGAAGTTTTGGTTCTATCTATTTGGTCTGTAACAATTTGACTAATTTCAGCATAAGCACGTGCGTTACGTTTTTTCGCATGTTCTCCACTTTCAAGAACGAAGAAAATACCACCAGAACCGGTTATAATACCGCCGCCAGGGTGAACTTTACGATCCCACACTGGGCTCCACCCATTATGAGTTAAAAGACCACCAAGCTCATGTGCTAACAACATATCATAACTTTGTGCATTATAGGAACTTCCTACAAGAGCATGGGTACTTTGTCCCGATTTAATACGGGCTACAGCAACTTGAAGTGCAGAAAGTCCACTACCTTCTTCTCCCATAAATGTGCGAGATGATCCAGTGACTTTATGAACAATTGAAATGTTTCCTGCCAGAAGGTTTGAAAGTTGTGCCAAAAATAATGTTGGACGAAGTTCGGTTGCAAGAGCAACATTTAACATAGAGGCATGATCGACGACTGCGCGCGCTTTAGAAAGGATTTGTGTATCAACAGTAATATCACGCTCTCCTCCACTTGCTGCTACGATCATATCCATTGTTGAAGTGAATTGCTCATTATTTTTCATACCGGCGTCATCAAGAGCAAGACCAGCCGCATAAGTACCAAGACGTTGCCATGTTCCCATTTGCCGTTGATCACTTTTTTTAGGAATTTGTAAACTCCAATCAACTTCGGGCAATTTATGAACTGTGTAGGGCGAAAAAGTTGTATAGTCTAGGTTTGGTTGACGGGCTGGATCATTTAAGAGATTCCAATGTTGATCAGTTCCTTCTCCCAGAGAGCTTATGAGTCCTATACCAGTGATGAATACAGATTGATCATGCATGATGAAAAAAATTACTCCGCCTGTTTTAAGGCAACGAGATCATCAATTTTTGCACAAAGGTTTTTAAGAACAAAGTATTCTTCCGTTGCAACTGTACCTTCGTTGACTTCTTGCGTCCATTGTTCTAGTGGAACTTTTATTCCGAAAGCTTTATCAATAGCGAAAACAATATCAAGAAAATCAAGACTATCAATTCCCAAATCGTCAATTGTATGACTTTCAGGTGTAATTATATTGCGATCAATTTCACTGATTTCTGCAATAATATCAGCAACTTTATCAAACGTAGCAGACAATACACGGATTCCTTATTATAGAGTTAGTAAATTCAAAATACATTTAATACTGTTCTTCTAGCCTTTTTTCTCTTTAAAAAAAAGCCTTAATCCAGAATATAACTGTCTTTTCTATAGAGAAAAGAGGTTTACAGTACATGAAATACTATATCTCAATATTTAAAAAACTTTGAAATTTTATTGCGCATTTATTTTACGAGACTATTTTTTCTATTGGCAGCAAGGACAGCAAGGGCTGTTATATTAACAACTCCCCGTGAAGTTACTGAAGGCGTTAAGATATGGGCGGGACGTGCTGCCCCGATTAGAATAGGACCAACATGGAGTGCATTTGTAAGGCTTTTAACAGTGTTGAGCGTGATATTGGCTGAATCAAGTGTTGGAAAGACAAGTAAATTAGCTTCACTTTTAAGACGAGAATCAGGGAAAACACGATCACGAAAAACTTTGGAAAGGGCAGCATCAGCATGCATTTCACCATCTGCTTCTAAATCAGGGTGTAATTTGGCAAGAATTTCTGTTGCACGTCGCATTTTACGCGCACTTTCTGTGTTTTTAGAACCAAAGTTTGAGTGTGATAATAAGGCTGCTTTTGGTGTTATTCCAAATGCTTCAACTTCTTGAGCTGCCAACACAGTCATTTCAGCGATTTCTTCTGCAGAAGGATTTTCATTGACGTAAGTATCTGTGAGGAAAAGAGTACGTTGTTGAGAGATAAGCAAACTCATAGCAGAAAAACGGTGAACATGAGGATCAAGACCGATAATTTGTTCAATCAATTCAAGTTGACGTTCAAAACGTCCTTCTAAGCCGCAAATCATCGCGTCTGCTTCTTCACGCATGACGGCGAGGGCAGCAATGGCCGTTGTTGATGTTCTTACTACTGTTTTTGCCATTTCAGGCGTAACACCACGTCTTCCTGTATAATGAAAAAATAAATTAACATAATCACGAAAACGTGGATCATCTTCAGGGTTTGTTAATTCAAAATCTATACCAGGACGAATTCTCAAACCAAAGCGTTTTAATCTTGCTTCTACGACATGTGGACGACCGATAAGGAGAGGTGTTGCCGTTTGTTCTTCAATGACAATTTGTGCTGCACGAAGGACGCGTTCATCTTCACCATTCGCATAAATGACGCGTTTACGTTTTGCTGTTTTTGCTGCAGCAAAAACAGGTTTCATTGTTAAACCAGAAAGAAAGACAAATCGATTGAGGATATCATAATAGGCTTCCATATCTTCAATGGGACGAACGGCGACACCTGTTGCCATTGCTGCTTTAGCAACAGCAGGAGCAATACGCAGTATTAAACGCGGATCAAAAGGAGAGGGGATCAAATAGTCTGGACCAAAACTCGGGGGTTCTTTTGAGTATGCGCGTGCCACAACATCTGAAGTTTCTTCACGTGCAAGGGCAGCAATCGCATGAACAGCAGCCATTTTCATTTCTTCATTAATTGCAGTAGCACCTACGTCTAATGCACCACGGAAGATATAGGGAAAACACAGTACATTATTAACTTGATTGGGATAATCAGAGCGCCCTGTACAGATCATTGCATCTGGCCGCACGGAGCGTGCTTCTTCGGGCATAATTTCTGGTACTGGATTAGCCAGCGCTAAAATGAGTGGATTTTGAGCCATTCTTTTAAGATATTCAGGCTTTAACACACCACCCGCAGATAAGCCCAGAAAAATATCTGTATTATCAATAATATCAGATAAAGTTCGTGCGTCTGTTTTTTGTGCGTAATTGTCTTTCCAACGATCCATAAGGGTCTTGCGACCTTCATAAACAACACCTTCTAAGTCACTAAGCCAAATATTTTCAACTTTTGCCCCAAGACGGACCAAAAGATTAATACAAGCTAGGGCCGCAGCGCCTGCACCTGAGGTAATTATTTTTGCATTTTCAATTTTTTTTCCTGAAAGATTTAAGGCATTTAATACAGCCGCAGAAACAATAATAGCAGTTCCATGTTGGTCATCATGAAAAACTGGAATATTCATCTTAGCGCGCAGTTTTTCTTCGATTTCAAAACATTCAGGAGCCTTGATGTCTTCAAGATTGATACCACCAAATGTAGGTTCTAAAGTCGATACCGTTTGTACCATTTGTTCTATATCGGATGCATCAATTTCAATATCAAAAACATCAATATTCGCAAATTTTTTGAATAAAACGGCTTTACCTTCCATAACTGGCTTTGAAGCAAGTGGGCCAATATTTCCTAAACCAAGAACAGCAGTTCCATTGGATATAACAGCAACTAAATTAGAACGGGAGGTATATTGAGCAGCAAGATTAGGATCTTCATGAATTGCAAGACATGGTGCAGCAACACCTGGAGAATAAGCAAGAGCTAAATCACGTTGGTTATCAAGAGGTTTTGTTGCTTGTATTTCCAATTTTCCAGGTTTAGGGTACTGGTGATAAAAAAGTGCGGCACTGTCAAGTTCAGCTTTTTGTGAACTGAAATTACTATTTCGTTCTCTAGACATTTTTATGATATCCAAGTTAGTGTATGTTTATACTGAGCGTTCCATCTACGATAAGGTTTTGTCTACTATAGATCCTCATTTCTCTGCATATCAAAATGCATGGGCATGAGTAAATTCTCCTGGATCGTAAAACCAATTTGATGCTTCTTTTTGTTTGTGCGCGTAAATAATTTTGTTGATAGCAGCACGTTTGTTTTTCTTTCCTTAATAAAACACGTAAAAATTAATTAGTTTACAAAAAAATGAAATATTTCTTAATGCTTACATTACCAAGTCATTATTTTTTTTGCAATGCTTACAAAATAAGGAAAACACAGAAGAGCTTTTCCTATTAATTTCATCCATTTTTTATAAAATATATATTTTATTTAAAATTCTATACGTAGGTAAAAGAAGTTTTAAACAACAATTTAAAAGTTATAAATTTTTTATTCAAATATTTTAAAGGTAGTTGAAACGTTAAGAAGAGAAATTGTGTTGTTTATTGTTCAATAGAATTTCTAATAGTGAAAGCTTTATTTTTTATATACTGATAAGTATATGTTTTAAGCAACGAAGATGTCGCAGAAATAGCTGTAATTGCGCATTCTATACATGAAGTTCATATATTCCATATAACGCTTTTCTTTATAATTTATAATGAATCATCTTGTATATTGGATGAGAAATTTGAATACAATAAAATCCATTCATTTCAAATTCACCTAATATAACAAAAATATTGACTTACATATTTCAAGGAAGAGCAATATGTGAGTAAAAAATCTTTAAGAAAGGAATAAAAATGTTTCTTATGAATTGTTTTCATAAAAACGCATGAAAAAACATTGAGAGGTAGCAAATAAAATAATATTGTTAGAGCTTTATGTTTTTATGAAACTATGAAAAAAAAGATTAAGAGAAGAATAAAGAAGTAGGAAATATGTTTTATTATTCTTAGAATGTTATGCTGTTTGATAAGTTATTATGCTTCTTTAGGATTATCGTCTAGGATATCAAAGAAAATCGCATGCCAATTATCCCAGCCTTTGAAAGCTACAGTTGAAAGCAAAGTACTCTATGATGAGCCATTAAAACAACTGGAGAGAGAAAGTGGAAAAAATATTTTTCTCCACTTTTCTTATTTGTTTATTGAATACGGCCACTTGCATGAGCAAGCATGGTATAAACTTTTCCGGTATCTGATATCAGGTATTTGCGCACTGAGTTGGAAGAACTAGAACTGCGCGATATATCACGTAAGAGCTTTTCGAAATCTGTAACATATTGATTCACTGAACGTTTAAACTCAAAATCGCTCATATATTTTTTCTTAATCATTTCAAATATTGTTTTTCCATTCAAGGTGTAAAGACGTTCTGTTACAATGTTTTTTTGTCCACGTTGATAATGATCCCATAGCTCAACAATGGCATTATGATTAATCGCTTGCACTATACCAGATGCTAATGAGTTAAGAGAGGTGTTTGCAGGACGTGGTTTTGTTTGCACAGACGTTAAAACAGCATCACTAGGGGCGTCATAAAATGTTTCTTCACGTGAAGCTCTTTCTAAGAGATTCGATACCCATTTATTTGGTCTTTTTTTGCTTTGATCTTGTTGCAAAACAGGTTTAGGTGGTACGATCTTTTTAATGGTTTCAGGGGAACTATCACTTCTTTGATTAAACATTGATGATGTAGGAAATGCCGATATCAGCTGTTTTTGCAAATCCTTTTGATCATTTTGTATAACACTGACTAAATCTTGTAACGCTGTAATCTGTTCATTCAAAGCTGTGCGAATTGTTTGCGTTGTTTCTTTTGTTTTTTCTGGAAGTTTTTTTACATTTTCATTGATATCATTATTAATCTTTGAGAGCTCTAAACGAACTTCATCAGCGGAGCGACGTATATTTTCTGCTGCTTCTGAAAAACGCGTTGATGCTTCACTAACAAGTCCATTAAGTGATTGTTGGAATGAATTTGTGGAGTTACGCGCATTCTTATCAGAGCGTTCAAGTGCTAAGTTGAAGATTTTTTCATAATGCTCAATCATTTGATTAATTTCATGAGACTTTGAAACAAGTGCATCACTTAATACAGAAAGCGTATTATGTTTTTCTTCAAGTGTTGCACTAAGTGAATTTTCAGACTGTTCAAGAACGTGAATAGTTTGGGTGAGTGTTTTTGCATGTTCACCAAAACTGCTTGTTATATGATTAATTTGTTCAAAGGTATTCTCTGAGAGTCCTTGCAGAATTTCAACATTATTGTTGAGTGCTTGATTTGAGGCTGTTAAACGCTCTGCTACTTGGTTTGTATTACGGAAAAAATTATTCGTCGTTTCACTAAACTGACCATCAATATTTTGAACAGCTGATAATAAAACATTACTATTTTCGTGAAAATTGTAAATTGATTGATTCAACTGTTTTAAGATGGATGAGACATTATTAACAAGCTCTTCCTTCATCGCTGTTACTGTTTGAAGTGTTTCGGAGTTAGCTTTGGTCAAGCTATTCACTAAAGATTCATTATGTGCATAAATTCTTTGTTCAGCATTTTGTGTAGAGAGAGAGAGTTGTTCACCGATATGCTGTGTTAAAGAATCAATAGATTCTGTCGTATTTTGCGCTGCTTGATTTAAGTAATTTGTCAGCTCTGTTATTTTTCCAACATGTTCTGAAACTTGTGTCGCTGTTTGATTTCCAGCATCTTCCAGACGGCTCGTGACATCAGAAAGCTGATGTCCTAAATTATTTTTAAGATTTTGCATAGAGTGATGAAGAACATCACAGCGTTCATTAAGAACTTGTTCTATTGCTGTTGTTGATGTGTGAATAGTTTCATTCAATAATGCTTGTGCATTATGACTGGCTGTTGCGAAAGCTTCGACAGTATGCGCTGTTTGTTCAGACAGAACGGACAGAACTTTTTCACTGGTATCATAAACAGTTTTTTTGACATTTGATACAATGCGATTGCCTGATTCTGAGAGAATATTTTCTGCTTGGGCAGTAACATTTGTAACAGATGAAAGAATTTGTTCACTCGTAGAAGAAAGAATATCAGAAGCTTTTATAATCTTATTATGCAGGTTATCTGTAACTGTATTAACAGAGTCTTCTAAAGTTACACGCATATTGTCAACACTGCTTTCCAGCGCTTGTTGAATTATCTGACTTTGCTCATTATTAAGCATGAGAGACGTTTTTAACGTGTCAGAACGTTCCTCAATAACAGATGTTTGCATATCAATGGCTTCACAGATTTGGCTAAACTTTTCAGATAATGTTTCCTCTAGCGTTGTTGTCCGTTCAAAAATTTTGTGTGCACGATCTTCTAGATCTGTATCGAATGATTCCATACGTGTTTCAAGGGTTTCAAAGAAAACTCCACTCGATTGAGAGAGGGTATTCTTTAAAATTTCGGCATGGCTTTCAAGGTTTTTGATATGATCTTGAACCGTTTCAGTAATGTTTTTATTATTGGCAACAATTGCACTCTCAACTAAATCTATTTGTTGTTTCAATGCAACATCAACACGTATATCACTTTTTGCAATGAGGTTATGGATTGTTTCCATGCGTTGCTCAAGTGTGCGTGCTTGATCGGCAAGAACTTCATTGAGAGAAAAACTATTAATCGCTAAAGAATCGCGCAGAGCATCGGCACGGATATCAATATTTCTCGCTTGTGCTTCTAAAGCATCTTGGGTTGTATTACAGCTTTGTACAATGACGTCTTGTAGCTTTTCAGTGCATTGAATGATGTTTGTAATATGATTTTCAGCTTGTTTATCAACAACTTGAACATTATCAGCCAAAACTTTTTCAATATGAGAAGTATTTTGGGACAAAACATCAATTTGATTTCTTAATGTATCTGCAATTTTATTCTTCTCGTTATCGAGCATGTCTGCCATAAGAGCTCGTTGATCAGAAAGTTGTACTTTAAAATCTTGTGAACGTTCTTGTATGATATCAACAATGGCATTGTCGACATATTGAATTTCTTCTCTCAGACTTTCTTTACTTTTATCAATTGCAGAAAGAATAGCTTCACGTCCATTTGTAAATGCATGGGTAATGTCTGCTGTTTTTTCTTGGAGGTTTTCATTTATTTTCAAGACATGAGATTCCAAGAAGTTACCAAGTTTTTCAGCATTATCCTCTAAAGCCTGACTGCGTTCTATAAAGGAATCAATAATGGAATCACTATGTTCTTTAAGAGAAAGATCAACAGTTGCTAAACGTTGTTCAAAGGCTCCAATTGCTTGCGAGGTTACGTTATCAAATTTAGAAGAGAGTTTATGTGCTTGGTCGTCGAGCTTTAAGATCTTCTCATCAAAATTCTGTAGAGATTGATTATTACGATCAATAAGAGCTTTATCCAAGGCTTTAAACTTTTCATCGACAGCGTGCAAAGTTTGATCTGTTACTGCTTGTATATGTGTTGCAATTTTAGCAACATGTACTTCCGCTTTTTCAGCTGTTTCATTAAAGGTTTTTTCTATTTGTTTTTCATTATGATCAAATCGTTTTGCAAAACCATCGAAGTTTTTTCCTAATTCATGAAAGAATTCTGTGTTTTTCTGCTGAATTTGTGTTGTTGTTTTGTTAAACTTTTCAACAAGCTGATTTGTTACGCCATCACTGGCGTAGGAAAGTTTTTCAACAAGGTCTTCACCTTGTTTTTGTAAAGTTTGAGAAAGGGTTTGTGCAAGTTTTTCAACGTTGGTTACAATGTTAGAGGTAACCAAACCAAATTCATCACTCAGTTGTTCTTGGGTTCCTTTAATTGTTGATTGTACGCGATCTGCGTGATTCAAAATGGCGATGCGTTCATTACTCAATTCTTTGATTAATGTATGGATACGTGATTCATTCTCAGCATAGGCTTGTTCTAAATTGTGAACTTCACCTTGTATGATCGCTTCAAGTTCAACAGCACGTCCGAGGGTACGTTCAATACCTTCGTTCATTGCTGCTACTTCTTCACGAATGGTTTGCCCTATAGCAATAGCTTGTTTTTCAGATAGATGTTGTGGTTCACTAAGGCGCTGTGCAGCATTGGTCATAAGAAGAGCAATATTATGCAAGTCGTTTGAGCGTTTTGTTAATTGAGCAACGCCCCAAGATATAAGGATAGGAATTGCTGTTCCAGCTGCTACAGCAAGGCCTGTTGGGGATGTAACAAAAGTGCTGATATTGGATAAGGAGCTGAGTCCGGTAGGTGCAAGCTTATGCGCAATAAAAGCTCCTCCAGTTGCCCATAAAGCACTAAGCGCTGTTGTATACCAGTAGACTCGAGAGGAAGAACGCTGCTTTAATGGTCCAAAATTTACAGGGGTTGTTATATCATCATTTGCAGGAAGAAGTTTTGTAGACAACAATGTATTATGAACAGTTCCACCTGAAATATCAGGTGAAGGTTTTGGAGAAAAAAGCTGTTCAACAACGGATTTATCAATAACAGCTTCATCATGAATATTAGAAACAAAAGTTGACGTACCGTTTTCAGCAAAAAATTCTTGTTCTGCCATTGCAATTTTTTGAATCAGATCATCGACATTAACAACATTTTCAGAATTATTGGATGATATTGTTTCAAATCCTGTGTTATCGAAATCAAAGTCCATAGCTTTTGTGAGGGCTTCTTCAACTTCAACTTCAAATGTTTGCAATTTTGTTCTGCGTGCCATACTCGCCTCGTACTCTTACAGACGGAAAAGGGATACGTCCTCTTCCACATAATTTCTACATACTAGCTGTTAATTATTTAGAAAGGAATATGCTTAGGGAAAAATTTTGAAAACTTATCAAGATAAAGTTAACGCAGTTTCTTATACCCTGTTTAAAAGTGCTATAAAATGTAACAAAAACAATTTATTATTTGACTCTAATAAAAACAAAAATACTGTTTACAACTTGTGTTTATAAAAAGCTTTATAAATCTATTATTTTTAAGATAAGATGATTTAATGGCGTATATATGGCATATATAATGTTAAAAAAACAGTGAGGTGCGAATGCCTCTTTTTAAATATCGATGATTGTTAATAAATGCTGTTGTTTGCTTACTTTTATTGATTCGAAACAAAGGAGATTTATCATCACAGATATAGCCTGTAATGGCTTAGTATAAATTTTTGCTTTTTAATTGTAAGCTCATAAAAAAGTAAACGTGGAAAAATTTTTAATTTAATATAGCTTTTCGTAAGTTGTACTTTATTATTGCCTTAAAGAGCCGTTTTTTCTCTAATTTCAGTTGTTTGTTGCTGAATTTTGAAGCTTCTACGTTGACAATTGGATATTTTTCAGTCGATATGCATGCACAAATATTTTATGCAATCTAGATAAAGGTGTAAGAATAATGGCAGAGCGATCACAACACCTGCAAGATGTGTTTTTAAATACGGTGCGTAAGCAAAAAATTTCCCTTACAATTTTTCTTGTCAATGGCGTTAAACTCACGGGAATTGTAACTTCATTTGATAATTTTTGTGTTCTTTTGCGCCGAGATGGACACGCGCAATTGGTTTATAAGCATGCTATTTCTACGATTATGCCTGGACAACCTGTACAGATGTTTGAGGGTGAAAGTCCTGAGTAAATATATCATTTAAAGATAGACCTCTTATCCCATTTTAAAAGTACTTAGATTGCTATGATAAATGAAAATGAGAGATTAGGAGGGGTGTTTTCGCAGAATACAGGACAAGTGCGTGCACTTGTTTTGATACCAATTTTTCAAGAAAATAGAAGTGAAAGCTCTTTGAGAGAGTGTTCTATATCTTCTCGTGTTAAAGAATCATTGGGGTTAGCGCGTGCTATAAGGTTAGAAGTTGTTAATTATGAAACGATTAATATTGCAACGCCTCGCTCTGCGACTTTCTTTGGAAAAGGTAAAATAGATGCGTTAACCTGTTATATAGATGAATATTCTATTGAGCTTGCAATTGTAGATCACTTTTTAACGCCAGTACAGCAGCGTAATTTAGAAAAGTTATGGAATTGCAAAGTTATCGATAGAACGGCTTTGATTCTTGAAATTTTTGGTGATCGTGCACGAACAAAAGAAGGGGTTTTGCAAGTAGAATTGGCGCATTTATCCTATCAAAAAGGGCGGCTTGTGCGTAGTTGGACGCACTTGGAAAGGCAACGGGGAGGGCGTGGCTTCCTAGGTGGACCTGGTGAAACTCAAATTGAAGCAGACAGGCGCCTTTTGCAAGGAAAAATTGTTCGTATTCGCCGCGAATTGGAAACGGTTATTAAAACACGTGCTCTTCATAGAGCAAAAAGAAAAAAAACATCTTATCCTGTTGTGGCACTGGTGGGATATACGAATACAGGAAAATCGACACTCTTTAACCGTTTAAGCGGTGCAGATGTTTTAGCAAAGAATATGTTATTTGCAACGCTTGATCCGACTTTGCGCAAAGTTGTGCTTCCCCATGGAAAAACTATTCTTTTGTCTGATACTGTAGGGTTTATTTCTAACTTGCCAACGAATTTGATTGCAGCTTTTAGAGCAACCCTTGAAGAAGTGGTTGAAGCGGATCTCATTCTTCATGTAAGAGATATGTCAGATCTTGATCATCGTGCACATGCCCAAGATGTTTTAGAAGTGCTTTCAAGTCTTGATATCGATATTGATGATACGGAGCATATCATAGAAGTCTGGAATAAGATTGATATGTTGGATGAGCAAGCATTGAATGTTTTACAAGCAAGCGCAAAAACACGATTAAATCCTGCTCTCATGGTATCAGCACTTAAGGGGGATGGACTCGATCAATTATTAAGAGCCATTGAAAAGCGAATTTTTGGAGATGTGCAAAGCATTGAATATCTTTTACAACCTCATGAAATGTCGCTTATTGATTGGTTTTATGAAAACTCTGCGGAAATAGTGCAAGAAGGGCATGATGATGGGTCTATTACCATTAGAGCGGTTGTTACTTCTGAAGCAAAAAAACAACTAGAGAGCCTCAAAAAAAATATGGATTAAGTTCTTTAAAGCTATTGTTGAACATTTGTGCTTAAATTTTATATTTTTATTATCTCAAAATAATATGACAGCAAGTTAAGAGGATAGTTACTACTTTCTCTTAATAAAACAATATGAAGAAGTATTTTGCTGGTTAAAATAAAGATGAGTCTTACATGTAATAAAAGACTGTTCGTATGTACAGTATGGCGAAACATTTTGATTGTTTTGCTATTACAAATCCTGTGTGTATCTTTGATTTGGTTGTATTATTTTGTCCAGCCCCGTGGTTACCAAGCAACTTTAACATTTTCATTATCTGATTCTGTAGGAAAGCCATTACCAACTGAAAAGCAAGACAATGTTATCGGCTTTTTGTTTTCACAGCCTATATTCTCAAATGATTCGCATTTTTCTTTAAGCGCTTCCTATAAGAAAAAAAATCGGGAAAATATTCGTTTATCGCGTCATGGTGATCTTATCAATCTTACTTTTGAAGCTGAGACACTTGAAGCAGCTCAACATGGGTTGGAAACTTGGTTTTCCGCATTTTCACAAGCAATCATAAAACAGAAACAATCCTTATTAAGTGATAAATCAGAAGACCAACAATATGATGATACTGCGATCGTTAATATTGTACAGGGATTTCGTGCATCTGTTGATTCTTTTATTCAGCGTGGTGTAAAACAAACAGAGCTTCATGATCTTTCGATGCAATTAACGCAAGCAACTTTAAAGCGTATTCATTTAACAAGTTTGAATTCAATGATTAACATGATGCGTGAAAGTGGGCAGTCTTTATTGTCTTTATCGTTTATTGCAGGCAATTCAGCAATTGTTTCTCTTGAATCTAAACGTGATCTTTTGGAAACGCAAAGAGCACATATGGCGGCGCAATTGGGGTGGACTCATCCTCAAATTAAGGCAATGACTGCGGAATTAGAGGCGGTTTCTCATCAATTAAAAAATAAAATTTTACAGATTGTTTATCAAGTTCATTCAGATGAGGTTATTGCAACGGAATTAGAAAAACAGCTTCAAAAAAGGGTGAGTTTTTTTGTAAAAGATCAATCCCAATCTTTGAATGAAATATTTAACGAGTTTGAAAATAAAATAAAAGCAGCAGTTGATGCCCAAAATGAAGCGATGAGCAAGTCTGCTCAACGAAGAGAAAAAATTGTTGATTCATATCCGAGATTGAGTGATGATCCTCTTCTCTTACAAAATACAAATATCCACGTGGTTATGCCAACAACGTTAGCACCAATTTCTTTTATGGCTCTTTATGGAAAAAATATTCTTGTGAGTGCATTGGCCAGCTTCCTTACTCTTTTGCTAGGAATATTGTTATTTTATCCGTGCTTTAGAAGCAAAAAAGACCAACTCTCAGAAGAGGGGTTGAGATCAAAAGAAAATGCTCTTAAGGAAACTGAGAGTATTTCAGTTTCTCAAGAAACAAAAGGTCTTGAAGCTTTTATTACAATAGAGGGATTATCTGATGTTTTGAAATGGCGTGCTTCAACCATTATTTCAATCATTGGACCAGAGGCAGCACGGACAGCGGCAAAACTTTCACTTCATCTCACAAAAGAGAACAAAACAATTTTGTTAGTCGATATTTCTGGTCAACAAATAGAGAAAGTCATTGGTCCACATCGTGGGCTGAGTGATGTTTTAACGGGCAATGCCCAGTTGCATGATGTTATTTACCGTGATTATGATACGGGGGTTGATATTCTCCCCCAGGGATTAACAAGCGCTGTTTCTGCACAAGATTTTTCAAATGATATTTCTCATATATTACAAGAATTTAAAAAAGAATATGATTTTATCATCCTAGAGATGGCAAGTGAACCCAAATATGGATTTGAGCAATTTGCAGAGCTAACAGATTATTATATTTGTAATACTGTTCTTAATGAACAGGATTGGATGATGCGGATGGTAAGATGCTTTCCAAAGACTGTTTATCGCGTTGTTGCATCATAAGCTTCGTAAAAAAGAAATATGTATCACATGTTATAGTGGTACGCTTGTTTTTTGCTAAAGTTGTAGTACATACTAAAATAGATAACAGAGTTAATGTTTAAATTTTAAAATGCATTTTAGTTGGAGAGAAGCGTGGGGCAATCAGAGATGGCAGTAAAGGAATTAAACAATAGCATTTTAACGCCCGTGCAAAAGAAAAATAGAAAACAAATACAGGTGTGGCTTTACTCTATTTTATTGCTTTGTTTAGCAATTGTCTTAGTGGGGGGCGCTACTCGTTTGACGGGATCAGGATTATCTATAACGGAATGGAAGCCAATACATGGCGTTATTCCACCGATTGGTGTGGATCAATGGCAAGAGGAATTTTTAAAATATCAACAGATAGCACAGTATAAGCTGCTTAATCCTGATATGACTTTAAGTGCTTTTAAGGTCATTTTTTGGTGGGAGTGGGCGCATCGTGTTCTTGGGCGTCTTGTTGGTCTTGTCGCTTTATTGGGGCTCATTTGGTTTTGGGCAACTAAACGTGTTGAAAAAAATATCTTACTCCCGATTATTGTTGTGCCTATTCTTATCGCCTTTCAAGGCTTTATTGGTTGGTGGATGGTTGCTTCAGGGATTGGACAAAGTAATTTAACAAGTGTGAGCCAATATCGTTTGGCATTTCATCTTATAACGGCATGTTTTGTGATTATTTTTGTTACTTATTTATCTCGAGGGCTTGCAGAATATTCAGAAAAACCAGCAAATAAAAAGGTGCAATATTTTGCGGCATGGCTCGTTATTCTCGTCTTGATAGAGATTTATTGGGGTGCTTTGGTTGCAGGGCTTCATGCTGGAAAAGTCTATAATACATGGCCCCTTATGGATGGTCAGATTATTCCTGATGGATTGTTACAGCATCGTCCTGTTTGGCTCAATTTATTCGAAAATCCCTTAACGGTTCAGTTTATTCATAGATTTTTTGCTTATTTTTTATTGTTTGCCTCAGCTATTCATGCTTTCTATGTACAAAAAAATGTTCCCCGTTCAACCCACTCTCGTCGTGCATTTCTTATCTGTGTTATGATTATTATCCAAGCACTTTTAGGTATTTTGACACTATTACATGAGGTTCCGATAAGTTTGGGGCTCATTCATCAAAGTATGGCATTAGTCGTGTTGTGTTTTGTTGTTGCGCATTGGCGAGCAACAAAAGGGGCATATTGTGCTGTTGAATAAAAGCTTGTATCTAGGTGGAGTTTAGTTGCTTGAAAGCATTAAATCAAGGTTTTGGACAGCAGCAGCTGATGCGCCTTTTCCTAAATTATCGAATATGGCGCTGAGATTAAAAATGCCTTCACGATCATTTCCAAATACGAACAGTTTCATACCATCTTTATTGGCTAAACATTCTGGATTAAGTCTTTGAAGTGAAGCAGTTTCTTCTTGTGATGCAACTAAAATGGTATTTTGTCCATCGTAATGGTTTGCGAGAATTTCGCGCAAATCAGAACAGTTTGCTGATTTTGTGAATAAATGGCGATGCAGAGGAAGATTCACAATCATTCCCTGAGGGAAACGACCCACACTTGGTATAAAAACTGGGGTTTGATTGATTTGTCCATAGATCTTGATTTCTGGCACATGTTTGTGTTCAAGATTAAGACCATAGATAAAATAATTTTCCTGAATATTTTTTTGAGATTGATTTTCCATTTGTAAAATCAACTGTTTTCCACCTCCGGTATAGCCGGAGATTGCATTAATCGAGATGGGATAATAGGCGTCTAGCAGTCCTGCTTCACGGAGTGGGCGAATCAAACTAATGGCACCGGTAGGATAGCATCCGGGATTGGTTACATAATGTGCCGTTTGGATGCGCTTTCTTTGTCCAGCTGTCATTTCAGGAAATCCGTAAACCCAGTCTGGTGCAACACGGTGGGCTGTCGAGCTATCAATAATCCTAATGTTTTTATTTTTTTTAAGCCAATGAACTGTTTCGCGAGCAGCATCATCTGGAAGACACAAAATAGCAATATCAGCTTGATTAAGATAGTCTTGTCGCAGATGAACATTATGGCGATCTTTATGAGAAAGAGAGAGTAGTTTTAAATCTGTACGCCTTTCTAAGCGTTTTTGTATTTGTAGTCCGGTTGTGCCGTGTTCACCATCAATAAAAACTTTGGTTAGCATTCTTATTTGCCTTCGTATTAACTTTTCCTACTATATTCAGCTTTTCAAAATATAAATTATTTTTAATCATTAAATTATTGAATTTCTTTAGATTATAGATTTTTTTTGAAAAAGGTGTAAATAAATTAAGAGTGTAAAAGAAGAAATGTAATCTTATTTTTTACCATTCTTGAGAGGAAAGTTTTTCGCTGTTTTTATAACAAAGAATAAGATAAATATTTTCCTCATTATTTTTGAGTGGAAGTAGTTTAAAATGTTTGGTTTGCATGGTTTGCTGTGTTATCGTTCAGTGACTTTATTTTTTTATGTTAGGAATGTGTTTTATGACTCAGCAAGAAAATGACGCACAAAAGCGCTTTTTTAATGATAATTTACAAACTGTTGATGGTGCAATTTTTGACGCAATTAGAGGGGAGTTTGAGCGTCAACAACGTGAAATTGAGCTGATTGCTTCAGAGAATATTGTTTCAAGAGCGGTTCTTGAAGCGCAGGGGTCTGTGTTAACCAATAAATATGCAGAAGGTTATCCAAGAAAGCGCTACTATGGTGGGTGTCAATTTGTTGATGTCGTTGAAGATTTAGCTATTGAAAGGGCAAAACAGCTTTTCGGTGCTGCGTTTGCGAATGTACAGCCTAATTCTGGTAGCCAAATGAATCAAGCTGTCTTTTTAGCTTTACTTCAGCCTGGTGATATATTTATGGGATTAGATTTAAATGCTGGTGGTCACCTTACGCATGGTTCATCTGTTAATATGTCAGGAAAATGGTTTAATGTTGTTTCCTATGGTGTCCGTAAAGAAGATCAGATTATTGATATGGATGAAGTTGAGCAGCTTGCAAAAGAACGTAAGCCAAAACTTATTATAGCAGGGGGATCATCTTATCCACGGCTATGGGATTGGGAAAGATTCCGTGAAATTGCAGATGAAATCGGTGCTCATCTACTCGTTGATATGTCTCATATTGCTGGTCTTGTTGCTGGCGGCGTGCATCCTTCACCTGTTCCACATGCGCATATTGTAACGACAACAACACATAAATCGCTTCGAGGTCCTCGGGGTGGTTTGATATTGACAAATGATGAGGCTTTATCCAAAAAAATTAATTCTGCTATTTTTCCTGGTCTTCAAGGGGGGCCTTTAATGCATGTGATTGCCGCAAAGGCTGTTGCATTTGAGGAGGCTTTGCGTCCCTCTTTCAAGAGTTACAGTGCGAATGTTGTTGCTAATGCGAAAACTTTAGCAAAAACATTACAGAGTAATGGTTTTGATATTGTTTCTGGCGGTACAGATAATCATTTATTGTTGATTGATTTACGTTCCAAAAATTTAACAGGAAATCGCGCCGAATTGGCTTTAGGACGCGCTCATATTACCTGCAATAAAAATGCTATCCCTTTTGATCCTGAAACACCATCTATAACATCGGGAATTCGTTTGGGGTCACCTGCTGCCACAACGCGTGGTTTTTCAGAAAAAGAATTTATTCAAGTTGGTCATTTGATTTCAGAAGTTCTTGATGGTCTTCGGGATGCAAAAAGTGATGAAGATAATCATGCTGTTGAAATAGCTGTTAAGAAAAAGGTGGAAGATATAACGAATCAATTTCCTCTTTACTCTTATCTTAGCACTTGTTAAGGATGCAAAAGAGATGCGCTGTCCTTACTGCCAATATGAGGATACACAGGTTAAAGACTCGCGTCCAGCAGAAGAGGGGGCAGTGATTCGCCGCCGCCGTGTGTGTTCCGTTTGTGGTGGTCGCTTTACAACTTTTGAACGTGTTCAGTTGCGTGAGCTCTTGGTTGCTAAAAAAAGTGGACGATGTGAACCCTTCGATCGTGATAAGTTAATGCGATCAGTTGATGTGGCTGTACGTAAGCGCAATATTGATCCTGATCATATTGAACGAGCAATTTCTGGCATTGTACGCCAGCTTGAAAGTTTGGGAGAACCAGAGATTTCTTCAGAAAAAATTGGGCATCTTGTGATGGAAGCATTGAAAAGAATTGATGATATTGCTTATATTCGTTTTGCTTCTGTGTATCGAGATTTTCGTAATGCAAGCGATTTTCACGATGTTATAGATGAATTGTCAAAGGGTATCGCGGATACAGAATCTCGTTTTGATGAATAAAAAAGTGCAAGATGAACGGTTTATGGCTGCAGCTATTCGTTTAGCAGAACGTCATGTCGGTCTTACAGGTGGGAATCCTTCTGTTGGTACGTTAATTGTGCAAAACGATAATGGTGCGGGGGCTTTTATTGTTGGCTATGGCGTAACAGCTATTCATGGGAGTCCTCATGCAGAAGTGCAAGCTTTACACATGGCAGGTTCTCTGGCTCAAGGAGCGACTGCTTATGTTACTTTAGAACCTTGTGCGCATTATGGAAAAACTTCGCCGTGTGTGAATGCACTTATTGATTCAGGTGTTTCTCGAGTTGTTGTTGCGCTGACTGATTGTGACAAGCGTGTTGATGGTCATGGTATTGCTCTTTTGCGAGCGGCGGGTATTGAAGTGGTTGAAGGCATTTTAGCTGAAGAGGCTTTTGAATCCTTATGGACGCATTGGTGCATAAGGAAGATACAACGCTGTGCGGTAACTTTTAAAATGGCAATTTCTGCCGATAATGGTGTTGGAAAAAGAGAGAAGGGCAGCGTAAAAATTAGTGGAACACTTTCTCATGCTCATACGCATATTCTACGTGCTCAAAATAATGCTATCCTTGTTGGTATTGGTACTATATTAGCAGATGATCCACAACTCAATTGCCGTTTGCCAGGGATGGAGATGCGTTCACCAATTCGTATTATTTTGGATGCAGATTTATCTATCCCCCTTGATGCAAAAGTTGTCCAAACAGCCATAAAAATTCCTACATGGGTTATTTGTGATGTGGATCTTTCAAAGAAAAGCAAAAAAAATGCATTGGAGCAATATGGTGTGTCTGTTTATTCGGTCGAGATGAACAATGGTTGTGTAGAACCCTTTGCTCTTTTACAGATGCTTTATAAACATGGGATTAATAGTGTTTTATTGGAAGGGGGTGTCAAGACAGGGGAAAAATTTTTGAATGCTGGTTGTGTTGATCATTTGATATGTTTTCATACTCCCATTGTTTTAGGCAAAAATCGTATTGAAGCCCCTCATTTTGGAAATTATCTCTCGCAGTTTCATGAGATTGAGACAAGAATGTTTGGAAATGACCGTTTTTATAAGTGGAGACGTAAGACATTATGTTCACAGGAATTATAACGGATATTGGTTGTGTTGAAGATGTTCAACCTTTAAAGCAGGGGATGCGTTTAAAGATTTCTACCCGCTATGCTATAGAAAGCTTAGCAATTGGCGCATCAATTGCTTGTTCAGGAATTTGTCTGACAATTGTAGAACGAGGATTAAAACAAGAAGATTCTAATTGGTTTGTTGTCGAAGCGTGGGAAGAAACATTACGTTTAACGAATCTTGCACAATGGATAAAAGGAACTTTTGTTAATTTGGAACGTTCGCTTCGATTGGGTGATGAAATGGGAGGACATTTGGTTTCTGGTCATATTGATGGTTTGGCTGAAATCATTGATCAAAAAAATGAAGGGGATGCAATTCGTTTTTATTTAAAAGTTTCAAGACAATTTATGCCTTTCATTGTTAATAAGGGATCTATTGCACTTAATGGGACATCTTTAACTGTTAATGGTGTTGAGGATTGCGTTTTTGATGTTCTTATTATTCGCCATACACTCGAAGTGACAACGTGGGGACAAGCTAAAATTGGAGATCGGGTCAATTTGGAAATTGATCAACTTGCTCGTTATGCTGCAAAAATTTTAGCTTTAAAAAGAGAAGATGAATAAGCCAAAACTTTCTTGATCGTTTTCAGAATTTTATGCTTTATAACCTTGATTTTTTTGATTCGTTTTTTGTGGAATTCCATTATGATGAAAGAGATACGTAAAAATCCTCACGTATTGATTGTTGAAGCACGTTTTTATGAGGGGATTTCTGATGCGCTTTTGAGAGGTGCAGTGAATACTTTGCAAAAAGCTGAAGCAAGTTATGATGTTGTAACGGTTCCTGGAGCATTAGAAATACCAAGTGCAATAGCTTTTGCTGAACAAAACAAGACATCGTATGATGGTTATGTTGCTCTTGGTTGTGTTATTCGGGGTGAAACATATCACTTTGAAATTGTTGCTAATGATTCTTGTCGTGCATTGATGGATTTAACTGTTCATCAGCATTTGGCTATTGGAAATGGTATTTTGACTGTTGAAAACGAAGAACAAGCATGGGTGCGTGCAAAACTAGATGATAAAAATAAAGGTGGTTTTGCGGCTGAAGCTGCTTTATGTATGATCGCTCTAAAAAAGAGATTTGGAGATAATCGTTAAATATGGCTGATATAAAAAGCAGACATTTTCCGCGTTCAGCCAATAAACGTGGAGCAGCAAGACTCGCTGCAGTTCAAGCACTCTATCAAATGGATATCGTGGGTTCGGGGGTGATGGAAACGGCAGCTGAGTATGAGGCTTATCGTTTGGGAAAAGATATTGATGGAGAGCAGTATCTTGACGCTGATTTTCAATGGTTTTTGGCGATTATAACGGGTGTTGTAAAAGATCAAAAGCAGCTTGATCCTCTGCTTCATCAACAGCTTTCAGCAGAGTGGTCTCTTTCACGTCTTGATTCTATATTGCGAGCAATTTTACGAGCAGGTTTATGGGAGTTGATCAACCGTAAAGATGTTCCCGTTGCGGTTGTCATGAATGAATATGTTGACATAGCAAAGGCGTTTTTTGAAGGTGATGAGCCAAAACTTGTTAATGCAGTTCTCGACAGTATGGCAAAAAAAGTCCGCCTCTAAGAGCGACAAATCCCCTTATTATAGGTCTGATATTATCAGACCTATAATATTGAAACGGTGTGTAGATTATATGATTTAGTTATGGGATGGCAAATTTGCAGGGCCTTTTATAATTTGAATTAAGAAAGGATGTTCTTTTGTTACAGTTGGTGTTGTTTGTGTAATAAAATCAAACACTTGACCGTCTTGTAATCCGTAATTTGCAACTTTTGCAACCTGATTATTTTTATTGAAGTAAATGGCTAAAACTTTGCGATCAATAATCTTTGTTTTCATAAACTGCATCCCACGATAGCGTGTCTGTGAGATGTAATAAAAAACTTCATTGTCATATTTTGTTTTTAATGAAGGGGTCCCTAAAGTTAAAAGAACCTGCTCTTGACTGGAGCCAATAGAAATAGAGCTTAAAGCATTTTTATCAAGAACATAGCCCTCTCTATAAATTTGGCTCGAACCTGAAGAATCAAGAAGACTACATCCCGCAAGCATTCCTATGCTTGCTATTGATAGACCAATTAATAATTTACGTTTGATTAAGGTTATTATGTGAGGCATTTGAAACAATGATATCTCCTTTTTATACTGAGATGTAGGACAAGAAGGCAACCTCAAGTTTTTTCTAATTTTAACTTAATCTACCGTAGCTTACACTGAGTTTCCCTGTTATAAAGCAAATTATGCCATATAGAATTTCTTTAGAAAAGAAAAAAATGCATAAATACTTGAGATAAATAAAAACACAGTGCTTTATGCGTTTTTATGTTTGGGAGTTGTCAATGAATGTTCAAAATGTTCCTCAAATGACATTTGCTTTGGCTTATCCAATATCCGTACGTTCTCTACCTGCTAAAGGTATAAGGGTTCATCTTTGTGCAAATAAAAAAGAATGTACACATTTAGCCCAGAACCATAATTTAATTGAAGTAAAATCTTGTGAGGGAAAATTCCATATTTTCCCGTGGAAAAAACGCGGAGTGCGTATAAAAGGTCTGTTGCAAGCGCGTATACTACAGTTATGTGTTGTTACATTAGAACCATTAGAAAATATCCTTTGTGAAAATATTGAGGTTGTTTTTGTTCCTGAAGATTCAAATTTGATGAAGCCCAAAATATCAGAGGATACAGGAGAATTGTTTTTAGATGTGGAGGGGCTTGATACTCCTGAAGTATTTTATGATGATAAAATTGATATTGGTGCAATCATGGAAGAGTTTTTTGAGTTGTCTATTAATCATTATCCACGTAAAGAAGGGATAAAGATGAATATGGTTGAAAATTTAGAAGAAGCAGAGCAAAAATTTTCGCCATTTTCTGTTTTGAAAAATTGGAAGTGATTGTAAAAACATACAAAAAATATCTATTGTATGCTAAACGGTATTTTCTGCGGAGCGATTTTTGCAAGATGTGCTGTGTGAGTGTTCAGGAGCCAAAAATCATAATATGTATTTGATGTAAATGAAAAGATGTGGGATATGCAAGCGTGATTAGAATTTCTGTGGATGTCATGGGCGGTGATTACGGTCCAGAAGCAGCTATTGCAGGAGCAGCAATTGTACAAAAATATTTATCAAATATTTATTTTCTGTTTTATGGAGTAGAGGAGGCCGTTCGTCCGATTTTAAAAAAATATCCCTGTTTGGATTCTGTATCGCGCTTTTTCCCTACAGAAAGTTATACACGCATGGATGAAAAGCCAAGCCAAGCACTTCGTAATGGGCGTGGTAAATCATCAATGTGGTACGCCATTGAAGCGGTAAAAAATGGTGAAGCTGATGCTTGCATTTCTGCTGGGAATACGGGTGCGCTCATGGCCATGTCTTATTTTTGTTTGAAAATGCTTGCAGAGGCTGAACGTCCTGGTATTGCGGGTATCTGGCCAACACTGCGTAGTGAGAGTATCGTTTTAGATATTGGAGCAACAATAGGTGCTTCGGCTAGTCAGTTGGTTGATTTGGCGGTTATGGGAGCGGGTATGTTTCGCGCTTTATATCACACTGAAAGGCCAAGTGTTGGGCTTTTAAATGTGGGGGTGGAAGAGGTCAAAGGACTTTATGAAATAAAAAAAGCAGGAATGATATTGCGTGAAGTGCAATTAGAAGGATTGGAATATAAAGGATTTGTTGAGGGCAATGACATTGGAAAAGGAACAGTCGATGTTGTTGTGACAGAGGGGTTTTCTGGTAATATTGCTTTAAAAACCGCAGAAGGAACCGCGCGACAGATAGGAGAGATTTTAAACTCTGCACTGCGCAGTTCTTTTTTAACATCTCTTGGTTATTTTTTGTCGCGGAGTGCTTTTCGTACACTAAAACATAAAATGGATCCCGATAGGGTGAATGGAGGAGTGCTTTTAGGTTTGAATGGTGTTGTTATAAAAAGCCATGGTAGTGCTAATGCTAATGGTTTTGCTTCTGCTATCCGCGTTGGTTATGAAATGGTTAGTAATGGACTTTTACAAAAAATAACGGCTGATTTACGGCGGTTTCATGAGAATAAAGAAACACTTTTTGATCAAGAGGATGAAGCGGTAATGAATGGAGAGTCCTTATGATAAGCTCTTATAATAGAAATGAAAAATTTGAAGAAAAGGTAAGAGCTGAATGATTCGGTCAATTATACGTGGTGTAGGAAGTGCTTTGCCGAAAAAAAGTTTATCAAATGATGAGATTGCAAAGTTTGTTGAAACGTCAGATTCATGGATTGTTCAGCGTACAGGAATACGCCAACGTTATATTGCCAGTGAAAATGAAACAACTGTTTCTTTAGGAGTTGAGGCTGCGCAAGCCGCCCTTATAAATGCTGGTTTAACAATAAAAGACATCGATTGTATTATTTTAGCAACGTCTACTCCGAATCGTACTTTTCCTGCTTCTGCTGTTGAAATTCAAAGCGCTTTGGGAATGAGCCATGGATTTGCTTTTGATATTCAAGCTGTTTGCTCTGGTTTTATTTTTGCTTTAACAACAGGAGATTCTTATTTACGGTGTGGAGGAGCTAAAAGAATTTTAGTTATTGGGTCCGATACATTTTCTCGAATTTTAGATTGGGAAGATCGTACGACATGTGTTTTATTTGGTGATGGTGCGGGTGCCGTTATTTTAGAAGCTCAAGAAATTGAAGGGGAGATTGCTTTTGAGCGTGGTATATTGTCTGCGAAACTGCGCTCTAATGGTGCTTATATAAATAAGCTATATGTTGATGGTGGACCTTCAACAACACAAACGACAGGCTATTTGCGTATGGAAGGACGAGAAGTTTTTAAATATGCTGTTGGTATGATAACGGATGTGGTTGATGATTGTTTTGCAGCTGCAGGTATGGATTCTTCACAACTAGATTGGTTTGTACCTCATCAGGCTAATAAGCGCATTATTGAAGCATCTGCTAAAAAGTTGGGAATTTCACTAGATAAAGTTGTGATTACCGTTGATCAACATGGTAATACGTCTGCCGCATCAGTTCCGTTGGCTTTAACAACAGCGGTTTGCGATGGGAAAATAAAAGAAGGAGATCTTATCATGTTAGAAGCCATGGGAGGTGGATTTACATGGGGAGCAATTCTTATTCGTTGGTGAATTATGGCTACTTGACCATATTTCAAGAAAACGTATAAGTCATTTTGTAATTTTTAATATTTTAATAGGTGGTTATAATGACAAGTAAGACAGTAACGCGTGCAGATTTAGCGAGCGTAGTTTGTAAAAGAGTGGGCTTGTCACATACTGAATCAGCAGCTTTAGTCGAATTGGTTTTGGATGAGATTTGCAACTCACTTGTAAGAGGTGAAGCGGTTAAATTATCTTCTTTTGCAACTTTTCAGGTTCGCAGTAAAAATGAACGTGTTGGACGAAATCCAAAAACAGGTGTTGAAGCACCTATCCCGCCGCGACGTGTTGTGACGTTTAAGGCTGCCAATGTCCTTAAACAGAGAATTTTAGATTCGCATCGTGCAAGACAGAAAAAATGATATCTCATAAATAAATGCCATGGTATGTTTGGTATTTGTTAAAAAAATGTATAAAATAAAGGTCTTTGTTTTTTAGAAAAAGACTGTTCAGTAAGTCGTCAATGATGGTCTTATTTTTGACTAATCTTGTTGAGAAATTGAGACAGAATGAGTCATTGTAAAGTATTTTATTTTGTTTTAAATAAGGTGTTGCAAAATGGATAAAAGCTCTGATGCTTTTCGCACAATTAGCGAAGTAGCGGAGTTGTTGGAGCTTCCGCAGCATGTCTTAAGATTCTGGGAAACACGTTTTAGGCAGATTAAACCAATGAAACGTGGGGGAGGAAGGCGCTATTATCGCCCAGTCGATGTGGATTTGCTCAATGGTATTAAGCAGTTACTGTATGATCAGGGTTATACGATAAAAGGTGTGCAACGCCTTTTGAAAGAAAATGGTGTTGCTTTTGTGACGGCATTGGGTAATGGTGATCTGGATGCTATGAATGTGGTCATAGAAAAGAAACATGCAGGACAAACTTCTGAAAATGCTAATAATAAGCCTAAGAAATCTTCTTTTGGGCTTTTGAGTTTCATGAGGAATGAAGGGGAAACATCTGTCGGTTCTGTGAATCTTTACAAAGATAAAACTGATAAAGCATTGTTACAAGAAATCCTGTTTGAACTCATTGAATGTAAGCGTGTTCTTGATAGAGCACGATAATAATATTTTTTATTTTATATGTGTTTCTTTTTTAGCAAAACATGTGTTTTAAAATTGTTTTACAAATCAATATTTAACGTTTAGCGTGGCAATGTATTTCGTAGATATTTAGACGTTTTATGGGGGTGCTCAGAGTTTTATACGTTCAACGAGTAGTAATGTATCGTATGGTATGTTTAACGAGTTTTTTATAAGAGTTTTTCATTTGGTAAAACATGAAGAAGAGAAAGAATAAACGCTGAGTTTTGCCATTTTTTTTGATTTGGCTTTATAAAAATTAAGGCAATATCTCATCAGTGTAGATTGTGGGATGTAGAATGCCATTAGCTTACTAATTCATGTGCTTGTTTTAAAGAGATGTTTCTTAAGGCTTCTTAAGCTTATTTTACCATAATGCCTCGTGAATGATTAATGGTAAACTCGTTGAGTACCCGCTATTTTTATACTTATGAAGGAGCAAGTCGGCATCATCATTATAGTTATAGCCTGTTCTCAATGACTGCAACAATCCTTAGCATTTTTTTAGGCGGTTCATTGTGGGCACTTTAAAAATCTTTTCTCAATTATTTTATCCACAGATTCATTCCGCTTGTTTCGTGCAAGCAAATGATTTTGATCGATTCAACATAAATATATTTAAAATGATAGAAGCCTATGATATTCGAAACCTTATTTAAGATGAACAATGATATATTATTATAAATCAATATCTTATCTTTTTTATAAGGGCTTATCTTACGAATAAGACACATCATTGTTCAGGTAACTTTACATATTTTTTATTAATAAATATAATCTTGTTTTCAGCCTTCTTGCTTGATGTTACTATAATTATCGTAATGATCTATCCGTGATAATAGCAGTATCTTTTCATTATAAAGGTAAAAGATTAATGTTATTATTAATATTCAATTGTCTATAATTTTTGCATTTAAACAGCTCATAGCTTACATTCAACTTTTTTACCAATCCACCTTGTAGAGAGAGCACGTTATTCTTTCTGGTGATAGCTAATCATGTATGTCCCCCTAAATACTACAGTATCAAATCGTTTGATCTTATATAAAAATTGATGATTTATAGTGAAAAATTAATATTTTACCATTTTCTGTGATGTTATGCATTTATTATACGCTGTAAATCTGGAGGTGTTGCCTCATTTGAGAGTTGCTTAATCACATCTTCTACAGATAAAGAGGTTTGATTCGTACTTCCTAAGCGGCGCATATTTACGCTGTTTGTTTCAGCTTCACGTTTGCCGCATACCAAAATTACGGGGACTTTTTGTAAAGAATGTTCTCGTATTTTATAGTTAATTTTTTCATTGCGGAGATCTGTTGTTGCAGAAAGCCCAACAGCTTTAAGTTTTGCTGTTATTTTTTGGGCATATTCATTTGCTTCGGATGTAATTGTTGCAACAACAATTTGTTCAGGAGCAAGCCAAAGTGGCATATGTCCAGCAAAATTTTCGATTAATATACCAAGAAAACGCTCCATAGATCCCAAAATAGCACGGTGGATCATAACAGGTTGACGTTTTTCTGAATCTTTATCAATATAGAATGCACCAAAACGTTCAGGGAGATTAAAGTCTATTTGTGTTGTTCCACATTGCCATTCACGACCGATAGCATCCTTTAATGTATATTCAAATTTTGGACCATAAAATGCTCCTTCACCTGGAAGGATGCTTGTTTTGATTTGTCCTGCAAATTTTGTTTCAATCGTTTTAAGGACAGATTCCATGATACTTTCTGCATGATCCCA
Organism: Bartonella sp. TT110JLCBS; assembly: GCF_042193405.1. Lineage (NCBI taxonomy): Bacteria > Pseudomonadati > Pseudomonadota > Alphaproteobacteria > Hyphomicrobiales > Bartonellaceae > Bartonella > Bartonella sp. TT110JLCBS. The sequence continues at coordinate 5,447 of NZ_JBHILT010000016.1, read as the reverse complement.
TAATGCATCAGATCCAACTCGTTTTTCTGGACGTGTTGAAAGCTTAAGACTAATTTCTTTAAAACCAAAATCAGCATAAGTTGATAAAATAAGATCATTAATACTGAGACATTCATCAGCTAATTGTTCATCAGTACAAAAAATATGCGCATCATCTTGTGTAAAACCACGCACACGCATAAGACCATGTAAAGAGCCTGAAGGCTCATAACGATGAACAAGTCCAAATTCAGCAAGTCTAATAGGCAAATCACGATAAGATTTTAAACCATGTTTAAAAATTTGCACATGACCAGGGCAATTCATTGGTTTAAGGGCATAAACATTCCCATGATCTGAATCTTCTGCTGCTGAAATTACTTTGAACATATTCTCCTTATACCAACCCCAATGGCCAGATATTTCCCAGAGTGATCTATCGAGAACTTGTGGAGCATTAACTTCAGCATATTGATGATCATCAAGGCGTCTACGCATATAGCTGATCAAATTTTGGAACATTTTCCAACCTTTTTTGTGCCAAAAAATCATTCCTGGCCCTTCTTCTTGAAAATGAAATAAGTCCATTTCACGTCCCAAGCGGCGATGATCACGTTTTTCAGCTTCTTCTAGCATATGGAGATAGGCTTTTAAGTCATTTTCATTTGCAAATGCTGTTCCATAAATTCTTGTGAGCATTGGATTATTGGCATCGCCACGCCAATAAGCTCCTGCAACTTTCATTAATTTGAAAGCATTCCCAATTTGCCCTGTAGATTGCATATGTGGTCCGCGGCAAAGATCAAACCATTCCCCTTGATAATAAACTTTTAAATCTTGATTTTCAGGAATGCTATCAATAAGTTCAACTTTATAAAATTCCTTTTTCTCAGAAAAAACTCTTCTCGCTTTTTCACGAGACCAAATTTCTTTTCTAAAAGGTTTATTGCGTTGGATAATTTCACGCATTTTCTTTTCAATGACGGTGAGATCATCTAATGTAAAAGGTTGTTGGCGAGCAAAATCATAATAGAATCCATTCTCAATAACAGGACCTATTGTTACTTGCGTTTCAGGAAAGAGCTCTTGCACTGCTTCAGCAAGGACATGAGCGCAATCATGCCTTATGAGCTCAAGAGCGCGTGAATCTTCTCGGGTAATAATCTCTACTTGACCAGATTGTCCCAATGGATCCGATAAGTCCCGCATGATACCATCAAGACTATAGGCAACTGCTTTTTTTGCAAGTGATTTAGAAATGGATTCTGCCAATTCCAAGCCTGTCATTTCGGCGGGGTAATTACGTTTTGAACCATCGGGAAAAAAAAGAGAAATAGAGCAAGACATAAAAACACCCTTTTAATCCAATTCCGCTAACGATTGCGGATGGTTTTGTGAAAATTGAGTAAAAAGCTTATAGACTGATTTTTTTATCAATACATATGAAAAAAGGAAAGGATTATTTGTTGTGTTTGTCAGAAATTTTCCAATAACGCCAAGGTTTATAAAAACAGCAAGAATTTCCAAGCGATGGAGGGACTGGATCAAAGCCATCTGTTCCAAAGGGCCCACAACGCATGATACGAAAGAGTCCCATCCATGCACCAGCCCAAAGCCCATGGCGTGCAATCGCTTCATATGTATATTCTGAACAAGTCGGGGCGTGGCGACATTGATTGCCTATAAGACTTGAAAGTGTTATTTGATAGAAACGTATTAAGAAAATACCCAATAATCGTCCGGGTGTTTTTTGCCAAGTGCCTGTGTAATTTCGAGTCAATTTTTTTTGTTTAGATTGTGATTTGAACATTTATTTTTCTTCAATTTTTTGAATGCAGTCTATCGTTGCATCAAAGGGTAGTAGTGTTGCTGCATGGCGCACTTTATAGTCTTTAATGGGCTGTAAGCAAGAAAAATCCTCAAATGGAGCTTGAGGAGAAGGACCATTTTGCGTTAGCATTTGGTAGATAACTTCACGCAATATTTTAAGATCTTGTGTTGTTTGTCCGATGATATGAGATGCTAAAAGTGAAGCCGAAGCTTGCCCTAGCACACATGCATGTATTTCGTGGGCAAAATCCGTGATAATACCATTTTCCACTTTTAAATCTACAGTGATTGTCGAACCACAAAGCTGTGCATGTTTTCTTGATGTTGCATCAGGATTATTAAGACGCCCAATTTTGCTTATATGTGCAGCATATTTAAGTATTTTATCATTATAGATATTATCAATCATGCGCTATTGCCTGAAATTTTGAGAGTCGTGATTGTTTAAACTTTTAATTCGCTTATATAGAGATTATACAAAATGAGATAGGTATGGAGCAAATGCTTTGTATAGAGTAAACTTGGAGTTTTTGAATGCGTAATGTTGTTAAAGAAGACGCAAATTTATCTGAAGAAAAGCGTCCGAGTATTGAAGAGGTGGAAGAAGCGATTCGTACATTACTCTTATGGATAGGGGAAAATCCAAATAGAGAAGGGCTTTTAGATACTCCAAAACGTATAGCCAAGGCATATCGCGAGCTTTTCAATGGTTATAGTCAATCGGTTAAAGAAACCTTAGGTACAGTTTTTGAAGAGGTTTCGGGATACAATGAAGACGTAATCGTAAAGAATATACCTTTTTATTCACATTGTGAGCATCATATGATCCCAATTATTGGGAAAGCACATATAGCATATCTTCCTAATGCAAAAATTGTTGGTCTTTCAAAAATTGTACGTGTTGTAGATATTTTTTCTCGTCGTTTACAAACTCAAGAAGCTATGACAGCGCAAGTGGCTCACGCGTTAAAAACGTATCTGAAGCCTCATGGTGTCGCAGTATTGATTGAGGCTGAGCACATGTGTATGGCTATGAGAGGAATCCAAAAACAAGGCTCTACAACAATTACAAAAAACTTTCATGGTTATTATGAAAAAGATCAAGCGGCACAAGCACATTTTATGATGATGGTTCAAAGGTCATAGTAGAGCCCATATTTCTCGTAATCTCTATTAAGTTATAAGTCGTCTGAATAAAATAAATTATGAGAAAAAGAAAATTGGCTTGTACCTTTCTTGATGATTTGTTAAAGGCTTAAAACCAAGTTTTTTTCTTTACACGTGCGGTCGTGGCGGAATTGGTAGACGCGCAGCGTTGAGGTCGCTGTGGGGCAACCCGTGGAAGTTCGAGTCTTCTCGACCGCACCAGTTAGTAGTGAGTCTCTCTGTAATGAGATGAAGTTATGTAGAGAGAGGGGATTTATATGCATTATAGAAAAATCTTTTTTGTATGTTATTTGTTGGTGTGTTGCCAATAATGTTTCGTTTTTTATTACTTTATCTGTGCATTTGAAATGTTATATTTTTATAGGGTGGGGTGAATTTGCAGTGAGAAGTATAATGGTTCTGAGATATTTAACACTTCTTATTTGTATTTCTTTATTGTCAGCATGTAGTAATTCACGTGCTGTACTTTGGCATGGAGTGCATGCAACTCCTTCTATGACTGCAGTAGAAAGGGAAGTTGAAGGAAAACCAGTTTCTCCAAAAGCCATCATTCCAGTGTATGTTGCAACAAGTCGTATGATGCAAAATAATTACGCTCAACCTTATGGTGCAGAGCGATCAAATAAAGTACATTATAATCGCGTTGACATAGGAATTCCTCAGCAACATGTAAAGGGTGTTGTTGAAATAAATGCGTATAAACCTACACATGATAAGTATTTTGCAGCAGTAGCGTTGCAAAAATACGATAATAAAGAACAGTTTAAACAGCAGTTAAATGCTGCTTTAGCAAAAAAGCCAAAAGGAAAAAGAGAAATTTTTCTTTTTATCCATGGATATAATAATAATTTTGCAGATGGTACATTTCGTACAGCACAGTTTACACACGATTATTCTTTAAATGTTGTTGCTGTGCATTATTCTTGGCCTTCCGCTGGATCTGTTCCTCTTTATATTTATGATCGTGACAGTGCTAATTTTGCCCGTGACGGATTGATAGAGCTTTTAACACTTATTAGTGAAACCAATGCTGATCAGATTTCGGTTATTGCACATTCTATGGGCAATTTTGTTATAATGGAAGCATTTAGAACTTTAGCCTTACAGAAAAAATATAAGCCTATTCGTCGTATTACAAGTTTATTAATGGCTGCACCAGATATTGATGTTGATGTATTTGAGCGCCAACTTAATGATATAAAAAAACTTCCGCAGCCAACAGCTATTTTAGTATCCAGAGCGGATAAAGCTCTCGCGGTTTCAGGACGTCTTACGGGTGGACATCATCGTGTGGGCGATGGCTCAGATATTGAAATGTTGCGTAAAAATGGAATAGCTGTTCTTGATTTCTCTCATGTGGATGGGGGAGCGCACAATGTCTTTGCATCTTCGCCAACGTTGATGGCTCTTTCTCGAGAAGGTTCTTTGGCTTCCACAATTATGCAAGGTACAGAATTGTCACCTAGTCAAGCTCTTCTTGCTGATGGTAGTAGTGTGTTGGAGAAAACAACACATCTTATCCTTTATACACCTGTACGTTTTCTCTCTCCACGGATTCCACGTTGATAGGTGAAAAGAGAGAAGGGGCTCTATCGAATAATGCATTGGAGGTAATATTTTTTAGCACTTTCTTTAGAATGGTTTTGTAAAATGAAAAATAAATAGCGGGATGAATGTAAAAAACAGTCATTAGGTGAGTTTGTGATGATTGCACGGAAACGCTATATTAATACGCCTACAGTTGTTGATTATTTATCTCATTCCGCAATTAAGTTATTAGACATTCATGCTATGCTTGTGAAGGTGAGAAAAGGTGATATGGGGGAAAAACCAAATTTATTGCGTCAAATTGATTCTACAAAAAAACAATTAGATGAGATAAGCCATGCTCTTATTTTAGAATATCGTAAACGCCAAGAAAATGAGCGTTTTTTTAAACAAATTCTGTTATCCATTTCCGATCAGCTTTTTGCACTTAATAATGGTTTTAAAGAAACAGGACGTCTTTTTTTTCAAGAAGTTAGAATGCTTCAATCTCAGATGCAATGTTTATATGAGGGAAAGGAGAGGCTGCATTTGTTGAATAGCCAAGAATCTTTTTGCTCTCCATCAAAGATTGATGAAGTCATTAAACAATTACAAAAAGCACGAGAAAAGCTTATTCTTGAAAGCCCACATCTCTTTGAAAAAAGCACAAAAGCTAAACAATAAAAGTTCTTTAGTTGAGCAGATAGATAATTTAAATTTTACAGCAAAAAGCGTTATTAGATAGAAGGCTATAAGCTTTTTAAAGAAAAGGATTTTCTTTTAAAAATGAAACACATGTATTTTATAATCACACTCTTTATCGCATTAAAGCTTTAGAAGAGTTTGATACGGGGGATAAAAATACGGAAGAAAGTCTTGCCTATCGTGCAGATTTTTCCTCACGCTTTTGTTATTTGATTGATCCCTTTGTACGGGTGGCAAAT